>JAPLHJ010000105.1 GCA_026389675.1 Chloroflexota bacterium
ATCCCCAGACTGAAGCGCATTGCATATGCCTGTCACAAAAAGGGTAAACTGTTCCTTTTCCATTCCTGCGGGCAGGTCATGGCCATTATGGAAGACCTCATCGAGGCGGGCATTGATGCCAGGCATAGCTTCGAGGATGCCATCCTGCCGGTAGAACAATGGTATGACAAATTCCATGACCGTATTGCCATCCTGGGAGGCGTAGACATGGACTTGATGGCGCGCGGGACGGTAGACGAAGTGAGACAGCGCACGCGCCAGATACTGAAGCACTGCGCGCCGGGTGGCGGCTACTGCATGGGTACCGGCAACTCCGTGGCTAATTACGTTAAAATCGAGAACTACTATGCCATGCTGGACGAAACGCGCAAATGGAACGGGGAGCACGGCTATTGAGTTCAGTACTTCATAGGAGGGATGGTTATCCATGGATAGTGCGACAGGCAAGAAGGTGCTGGTAACCGGCGCCGGCGGCTTTATCGGGTCGTTCCTGTGCCCGCGGCTGGTCAAGGAGGGGTATGCGGTCACGGCGCTTGATATATCTGAAACTAACGCGCAGCGCCTGCGTGACCTGGGCATTAAGGTGGTCATTGCTGACCTCACCAAGCCGGAGTCGATCAAAGGTATCTGCAAGGATGTGGATATCATTATCCACCTGGCGGCCTGGCTGGGTCCCTGGGGAAAACAGAAGAGGTTTTACGATGGCATTTACGTATCCACACAGTACTTGCTGGATGCTATAAAAGATAATAGACCGCACTTTGTATATTTTAGCTCCTTCTGTGCGGCCGGGGCCGGTGGCAGGACCGACCACCTGCGTTACCACCGGGAGGACGATTACGAGTTCAGGACGGGCAATTCCTATTACGGTGACTATAAGTATGATACGGAGAGGCTGGTATATCAGTACCATGATAAAGGGAAGATTTCGGCCACGGTCATCCGCCCGTCCAATGTCATCGGACCGGGCAGCATCTGGGTAACCAATACTATCGATGTCATGCAGAAGAGCGCAAAATACCCTATGATCGACAATGGTGTATATAATGCCAGCCTGGTGTATGTGGAAAACCTGGTGGACGGCGTGATGCTGTCGCTGCAGAAAGAGGCCGCCCGGGGACGGACCTACCATTTCCGTGATGACTATACAGCTACCTGGCGGCAATATACCGGGGACCTGTCAGCCATCGCCGGGAAGAAGATAAATATCTCCGACATTCCTTTCAGCGCGGCCTGGGGCCTGGGCACTATCAATGACAAATTGCTGCGTCCGCTGGGCGCTAAATTTGAAATATGCCGGAATACCGTCGGCCTGGTCGGCCGTGCCAACGACGTAGATATATCGAGGGCACAGACAGAGCTTGGCTGGAAAACACGGGTGAGTTATGCTGAGGCCATGGATATTATCGCGGACTGGGTGAAAAACGTCTATCTGAAAAAGCAGGGAGGATGACATGAAAGCATTGCAATTCAACGTTTCAGTACCGCAATTCCTGGCGCTGAAGATCTTCGGCTCGGTCAACAAGACCGCCCATTATGCGGGGCCACTCTCCGCGGTTCGCAGAGTAGATGTTCCCGAGCCCAAATTGCCCTCGGGAGACTGGGTAAAGATAAAAGTCAGGCGTTGCGGAGTCTGCGCTAGCGACGTCAATACCATTATGTTGAAGAATTCGCCGGCCTGGTCTGCCTATACCTCATTCCCATCGGTGCTGGGACACGAGATTGCAGGCACTATCAGCGAGGTTGGCGCCGGCGTGCCGGGTTTCCAGGCCGGTGACCTGGTAGCCATCTGCCCGCTGCTTAACTGCAAGGCGCGAGGCATTGAACCGGAATGCCAGGCCTGCCGGCAGGGGCTATCCTGCTGCGAGAATTTCGCAGAGGGAAAGCTGCCGCCGGGCACAGCAATAGATGTGTGTAAAGGTACGCTGGGCGGCTATGGCGAATACATCGTCGCTCACAAGAGCCAGGTCTATAAAATACCGCAGGGCATCAGTCCTGAGGCCGCGGCCCTGA
This sequence comes from Chloroflexota bacterium, assembly GCA_026389675.1. Taxonomy (GTDB): domain Bacteria; phylum Chloroflexota; class Dehalococcoidia; order GIF9; family UBA5629; genus CAIMUM01. Next base: position 2,014 of record JAPLHJ010000105.1, read on the forward strand.
TTGAGCCCTTCGCCATCGCCCTGGAGGCCGTGCTTTCCAACAAGCCGGAGAAAGATGAGCAGGTATTGGTCATCGGCGGCGGCGTCATCGGGAATATGATTATCCATGCCATACGCGCGCTGGATATCCCCTGTAAAATAACCGCTGCCGTGAGTTCTAATTTCACCGCGGCACTGGCAATGAAATCCGGCGCCGATCACACCGTCTCAGGCAAATATCAGTTGGAAGAGGCAGCGGAGATCACCGGCGGCAAATGCTATGTGCCGTTGCTGGGCCCGACCAGCATGATGCGCGGCTTCGATCGTGTTTTTGATTGCCTGTCCAAATCGGACAGTGTGACGATGGCTCTGAGGGCGGTCAGGACAGGAGGTGTGATATCGCTTATCGGTTTATCCAGCGAGGTTAAATTCGACCCGACTCTGATCTGGGTAAAGCTGGTAACCATCAAGGGAAGCCTGTATTACGGCTTCCACGACTGGGAGGGCAAGACAAAACACACCTTCGACATAGCTATCGACCTTATCTCCAAAAAAGGTTTGAAGCTGCAGGACATGGTCACCCATAAGTTCAAGCTGGATGAATACAAGAAAATGATGAATGTCAATATCCACAAGGGCAAATTCAAGGCTGTTAAAACCATGTTTGTTTATGATTAATATTGACAGTGGCCTGTTATCGTCCTGTATCATTGCCTTTCGAAGCGAAAAAATAATTGATACGGGCAGTCGCGGGAGGATATGAATGCCGGATATCTATGACACAATTCACAGGCTATTACAGCAGGGTGAAGATGTCGTATTTGCCAGGGTGATAAGCGATAAAGGCTCGGCGCCGCGCGGTACAGGAGCCAGCATGGTTATCAGGCAGAGCGGTGAAATATATGGCACTGTGGGCGGCGGCCTGGTTGAGGCTGCTGCAATGCAGAATGCGCGGGAATTATTCAAATCGAACCATTCAATAACTTTTGCCTTCGATATGACAGGGGACTTACTGGAAGGCAAAATGGTGTGCGGCGGCAAAGTTGAGCTTCTGCTCGAGTACATTCCGGCCGATACCGGCACGTTAAGTATCTTTGAAACTATCGCAGAGCACAGGCGGGATAACCGCAAGTGCTTCCTTGTCACGCCCCTTCCGGGCCAGGGGGGTGTGGGGGGGGAGCGCTGGTTGTTGAGCAGCAACGATTCGCCGGCGGGAAACGAGGGGCAAGATACAGAGTTGTTGGCCCGACTCAAGGACAGTGTACGCGCACTGACCGCTTCATCGCTGCTCGAGTGTGAAGGGAAGAGGTACTGGGCCGATGTAATCGTCAATGGCGGGATGGTTTATATCTTTGGGGCAGGGCATATCTCCAGGGAGGTGGCCGACCTGGCGCTGCGTGTTGGGTTTAACGTCGTGGTGCTGGATGACCGCGATGAGTATGCTAATGCGCAAAGGTTTGCCAGTCCCGTTGAAGTAGTTGTATTGAAATCGTTCGATAAATGTTTCGATGGCCTGCCTGTCGATGCCGGGAGCTACCTGGTAATAGTGACCCGCGGCCACCTTTGCGACAAGGTGGTGCTGGAGCAGGCGCTGAAGAGCGGCGCCGGCTATATCGGGATGATAGGGAGCGCGCGCAAGCGCGATACTATTTACCGCTCGTTAATCGAGGGCGGGGTCAGCGTGCAGCTGCTCGAGCAGGTGCACTGCCCCATCGGGGTCAAGATAGATACCGAAACACCCGAGGAAATAGCGGTGAGCATAGTCGGGGAGCTTATCGACATAAGGGCACAGATGAGGCGATGGAAAAACCAGGCATCACCGCAATAATACTGGCGGCCGGCCACTCCAGCAGAATGGGTGTATTCAAACCGTTGCTCGACCTGGGAGGACGGCCTGTCATAACACGCATAATTGAAACATGCAGGCAGGCAAGTATCGATGAGGTCATAGTTGTAGCGGGTTACTGCAAGGAGCTGATAATCCCGGTCATTGAAGGGGCAGGCGCGCGGGCGGCCGTCAACGACCGGTACGGAGAAGGCATGTTTTCCTCAGTCATCGCCGGCATGTCGGCGATGGAACACGGGCCACAGGCCTTTATCGTCCTGCCTGCCGATATCCCGCTGGTGCGCGCGGCAACCATCCGCAGCTTAGTCAGCAGTTTTATGGAAGGGAAAAACAGGATATTAGTACCATCATTCCGGGGGCGCAATGGGCACCCTCCGCTTATCTCCGCCGGGCTCCAGGGGGCGATCATGGAGTTCACAGGCGAAAACGGCCTTAAAGGCGCACTGGAGAAGTTGGAATCAGAGACAGTGAAAGTAGAGGTGCCCGACGGCAACATACTCTTCGATATCGACAATCCCGCAGATTACGGGGAACTGAAAAAGAGATGGGAGCGGCGTGAAATCCCGTCTGAGCCTGAGTGCCAAGCTCTGATGGAGCTGACGCCGGGCATGGACGAACACACAAGGCAGCATTGCCGGGCCGTGGCTGAAATATGCTGCCGTATCGCGGATTGTCTCAATAGTGCCGGCGCGGGTATCGACAGGGAGATCGTACTGGCGGCAGCGCTGTTGCACGACCTGGCCAGGGGAAAGCCGGGCCACGCACGCGAGGCCGCCCGCATAGTCAGGGAGGCCGGATTTCATGGGATTGCGGAAGCTATTATCACCCATATGGACATCGAACCGGGTCATGGTAAGGATATC
>JAPLHJ010000255.1 GCA_026389675.1 Chloroflexota bacterium
ACTGCAGGCGAAGTCCTGAGCGACAGGGAGACCGAGGTACTGAGGTTGGCCGCACAGGGGATGAGCAACATGGAGATTGCCGACAGCCTCACCTTGAGCGTAAGGACAGTTCAGACGCACCTGCGCAGCATATTTAATAAACTGGGTGTGGGGTCGCGTTCTGAAGCAATAGTTTACGGCCTAAAAAAGGGCTGGCTGACCCTCGAAGAACTGCCCTGAGCTGGCAACCTGTAGCAATGATCGTCAGATATCTAATATATAGAACCTGTTTATGATGCGGATTCCTTATAAAATCTGGACCAGATACCACTTTTGGATAATCCTGCTGCTATTCGCTTCCGTTACTCTTTTCCTATACCGGGATGTAATATGGCCCGCCGGGTTCAGGTCCGACGTTTTCCTTTTCAATTTAAGCCGCCATACGATCGAGCGCAACCTGTTTTTACTGCTTGTGCTGTACACGGGATTTGTTTTTGGCATTCTGCCTACCCTGATTATCATAGGCATGTCGCTGCTGGTGATGGTGCCCCAGGCGCTTTTTTACTCAGCCAACCGTAGTGACGCGATACTCGAAGTCACCCTGGTTACAATCGCTGGGTTGGCATTCGTATACTGGATGAATATAAAAGAGAATGACGACAGGCGGTATAAAAAAGCGGTGACCGCACTGGAAAATACCCAGGAGCAATTACAATCAAGGATAAGGGAGGCCAGGGCGAATGCCAGGAGGCTGGCGACGCTTAATACGATATCCAATGCCCTAAGCCAGTATCTGGAACCTGCCAAGGTCATCGAAACTGCTGTGGACATGGTTGGGGAAGTGATGGAAGTTGAGGTGATACTGGTATATACCGTTGAGCCTAACCGTGAGGACCTCGTGTTGACTGCTTACGAAGGGGTCTCGGCCGATTCTGCCGCGGAGCTTGACCGCGTAAAAATCGGAGAAGGATTCAATGGGCAGGTTGCGGAAACAGGTGAGGTTATGCTTGTGCTCGATGCCTCCAGCGATCCGAGGCTGACGCGGTCGGCGGTAATACGTAATAAGATCCACCCCATGTTAATCGTCCCCATGAAATCCAAAGGTGAGGTCATCGGCACCCTGTGCGTAGGGATGCGCCGGCCGAGGACTTTCTTGCCCGATGAAATCGACCTCCTGAGTACCATCGCCGGTCAGATAGCCTCGGCTCTTACCAATGCGCGGCTTTATGAGGAGGCCAGGGAGATAGCTGACCAGCTTTATAAATCGGCGCGCGATTACAGGAACCTTTTCGAGAATACTCACGACGCCATCTGGTTTCATGACATTGATGGTAAGATACTGGCAGCTAATAAAGCCTCGGAGGAACTGACCGGCTATCCGACAGACGAGTTTATCGGCGGAAATATTAAGGAATTCATGGATGCGGGGATGTTGAAGCTGGCTGTGGAAGTAAAACATAAATTAATCAATGGAGAACCTTTGAACCAGCCTTATGAACAGCACACGATTACCAAGGACGGTATCCGCAAAACTTGTATGGTTACATCGAGCGTAATGATAGTGGATGACAAGCCCGTGGGATTTCAGCATATCGCCCGGGATGTATCCGAAGAGCGGCGCATGCAGAATAACCTGCGCTATTACTTGAACCAGATTACCAGGGCACAGGAAGAGGAACGTAAAAGGATAGCACGCGAGCTGCATGACGATACAGCCCAGGCCTTATTTGCCATATCCAGGCAGATGGACAATTTCATCAGGGACAAT
>JAPLHJ010000053.1 GCA_026389675.1 Chloroflexota bacterium
TCATGCGGGCGTAGCGAGACCGATGTCGTGGAATTGGCCCGGATGGTGAGCAACTATTTGAATAATATAGCCAAACCGGTGAAGGTAGCCGTGATGGGTTGCGTGGTTAACGGTCCAGGGGAGGCGAAGGATGCAGATGTCGGCATCGCCTGCGGGAAAGGAAGAGGCGCATTATTCAAGAAAGGCAAGGTAATCCGGACCGTTGACGAAGCGGAGTATTTTCAATTTCTCACACGGGAGATCGAAAGCTTCGTGAATTAGCTTTACTTAAATTTATATTTAAGGGGTCTGCAACATGCGATTTACCAGATTATTAGGCCGTACTCTCAAGGAGGCTCCCGCCGATGCGGACTGTGTCAGCCATCAGTTGCTGGTCCGTTCAGGCATGATCCAGCAGGTAGCCACCGGCGTATATTCTTATATGCCTATGGGCTGGAGGGTCCTGCTGAAAATTGAAAACATCATCAGGGAAGAGATGGATAAAGCAGGCGGACAGGAACTGATGATGCCCTCACTACAACCGCTCGAGCTCTGGGAGAAGTCCGGCCGGTTGCCCTCTTTCGATAAAACGCTTTTCACCGTGACCGACCGCAAGGAGCACAAACTGGTTTTAGGCCCTACCCACGAAGAGATAATTACAGACATAGTGAGACGGTCGGTGCAGAGCTACCGCGACCTGCCTCAGTTGCCCTACCAGATACAGAATAAATTCAGGGATGAGCCGAGGCCACGCGGCGGCCTGCTACGTGTGCGAGAGTTCATCATGAAAGATTTATACAGTTTCGACACAGATGAGGCTGGCCTGGATATCAGCTACCAGAAGATGGTCAACGCTTACAAAAATATCTTCTCCCGCTGCGGTTTGCCTTCGATGATGGTTGAAGCCGACAGCGGCGCCATCGGGGGCAAGGCTTCACACGAATTTATGCTGATCGCAGCCAGCGGAGAGGATGAGATAATCTATTGCTCCAAGTGCGACTATACCGCCAATACCGAAAAAGCTACCAGCATTAAGAAATCTGCGCCCGTCCAGGAAGCCCGCGGCATAGAGGAGGTGGCAACACCCGGTTTGAAGTCCATCGAGGAGGTCGCCACTTTTCTGGGCGTCAGCCATGACCAGACGCTTAAATCGGTATTCTACGTCGCCGACGGTGAGATGGTATTCGTAGTTATCAGGGGCGACCTCGAAGTCAACGAGATAAAGCTGAAGAACCTGTTGAAATGCACCGAATTGCACATGGCTACAGAAGCTGAAACAAAAGAGGCCGGCCTGGTTGCCGGCTATGCTTCCGCCATTGGCTTGAAAGGTACAAAGATCGTTGCTGATGACTCAATTAAGCTGGGTAGCAACTTCGTGGCTGGGGCAAATAAGACCGACTCGCATCTGAAAAACGTTAATTACCCGCGCGATTTCGCAGCCGACATCCTATCTGACATAGCTAAAACGCGTCCCGGGGATAGCTGTCCCAGGTGCAGCCATGAGCTGCTCGCGCAGCAGGGAATAGAAGTCGGCCATGTCTTCAAGCTTGGCACATTCCTCAGCGAACGGTTGGGAGCGTACTATCTTGATAAAGACGGCTCCAACAAGCCTATTATCATGGGATGCTATGGCATAGGCGTGGGCAGGCTACTGGCAGCCGCGGTTGAGCAGAACCATGATGACAAGGGCATCATCTGGCCCTTGCCGATTGCTCCATACCAGGTCTGCCTCTGCCCCCTCAAGATCGAGGACGCCAAGGTAATGGAAGCTGCTGAAGCCATCTATGCGGAATTATGCGCGGCCAATATCGAAGTGCTTTTCGACGACCGTCCTGAGTCTCCCGGCATAAAATTCAACGATGCCGACCTTATGGGTATACCTCTCAGGGTAGTGGTCAGCGCGCGCACCCTCAAAAGCGACAGCGTGGAGTTGAAATGGAGGAAGGAGGCGCAGGCGCAGATGCAGCCGCTGGAGGGGTTAACGGAAGCTGTTATGAGCCTGTTAAAGCCACACTAACAGTTGACCTGTTTTCAGAGTAAGGGCTTTTCAGTGAGTTGAGCTGCGGCCCGGCCCTTGTATCAGTAGCGAAAATGGATGAAGATCCTTCCGGAATTTTTGTCACCTTTCTCAATCCGATTCAGTATAATTTCGGCTGAATGTGCAAAACATTAGGGGAATTTGTTAAGCTTAAGCGGTTTACCCGTTGTAGCCGATTTAACAACGGGCCACAAATAACATCAGGAGGCTGAAATAAACATGCGCGCCGATAATTACGCGGTTTCCTGGAGCGGCGGCAAAGATAGTTGCATGTCGCTCTATGAGGCACTCAACCGGGGATTTAAGATATCGCACATCGTCAATTTCATCTCGGACAATCCGCAGAAAGTGCGCTTCCACGGCACCGACGCCAGTTTGATCCACTTGCAGAGCCAGGCGCTGGGCATCCCCCTCTTTCAAAAGGTGACCTACTGGGAGGAATACGAGAGGGACTTCAAAGCCGGAGTAAGCGAACTGAAACCGGCGGGGCTCAGGGGCATGGTCTTCGGTGATATCTACCTAGACCCGCACCGCGAATGGGTAGAGCGGGTCTGCGGGGAGATTGGCATTGAGGGGCTGGAGCCGCTGTGGGGCAGGGATACCGGTGAGTTACTGACACAATTTATCGACCTGGGTTTTAAGTCCGTCATCATTTGCGCTAAAGCTGAGCTGATCGAGCGGAAATGGCTGGGCCGTCCGGTAGACCATGAGTTCATGCAGTACCTTGTTGATAACGGCATTGACCCCTGCGGAGAGAACGGTGAGTATCATACCCTGGTTGTGGGCGGCCCCTTATTCAAACAAAGCGTGGAACTGATTGAGAGCCGCGTTTATGAGCGCGAGGGATACTACCTGCTGGATATCCTGCGGCATAGACTGACTGCCGGTTGACAAAAGATCGCCACTTCGGCAAGCAATACTAGGACTACAGGAAAAATACCTGGTGTGTTATCCCGTACATATATTAAACTGGAGGAAGGGCGATGACCTGGCTATTTACAGGTCTCTTAATTGCATCGATGCTTCATATGATGGAAGAGTATTTCTTCCCGGGCGGATTTATGGCGATCATGAAGCGGATGAACCCCGCTTTCGCACCCTTCGTCAACGTCCCGATGGCAATCGTGATAAACGGCCTTCAATTGCTGCTCTGCGTCATCGTGATTTTCACCGGCGCCGGCAACCTGGCCTTCAGCCTGTCTGCTGCCGCCCTTTTATTCATCAACGGGCTGATGCATTTGGGCGGCGCGATTAAATTGAAAGGCTATGCTCCCGGCGTTATCACAGGGAGCGTCATCTATATACCGCTATCGGTTTATTCCTTTTATTACTTCGCCGCCTCAGGGCAATTGCATGCCGGGGACGCTACGATAGCGGGCGTACTGGGAGTAGTATATCAGCTCGTTCCGCTGGTCTATTTCCTGGCTATGAAGTTGCTATCCCGCATAAAATCGAAGTAGCAGACCGTATTTGCCTTCAACTCTTTTTTCAAGGCCATTGCTTCACTCCAGTCCAATGAGGCCAGCTTATGGATATACGCATGGGTTTTCTCATCAGTTGAAAGGGAATATGTTATAAGACCATTACCGTCAAGCCGGCGCATGAGTATATCTCTTTCA
>JAPLHJ010000168.1 GCA_026389675.1 Chloroflexota bacterium
GAAATTGCGGTCGCGCCCCTGCTTGGCTGAACCGCCCGCGGAATCGCCTTCCACTATGTAAAGTTCGCAGTCCTTCGGGTTGTTGCTGGCGCAGTCGGCGAGCTTGCCTGGCAGCGTGCCGAACTCAAGCCCCGTCTTTTTGAGAATGAGGTCGCGCGCCTTGCGCGCTGCTTCACGGGCCTTGGCTGCCAGCAGGCACTTGTCGATTATCGATTTGCCCTCGTCGGGGTGCTTTTCCAGGTACTCGTTCAGCCCGTCGCTGGCCACTGACTCTACCTGTCCTTTCACTTCCGGGTTACCCAGCTTGGCCTTGGTCTGGCCTTCAAATTGGGGAGACCCCACCTTTACGCTGATTACGGCGGTCAGGCCGTCGCGGATATCTTCACCTGACAGGTTAGGGTCATTATCCTTGAGGTACTTGTTCTTGCGGGCGTAGTCGTTCAGCACGCGGGTCAGCGCAGCGCGGAATCCGGTCATATGTGTGCCGCCTTCCTTGGTGTTGACGCAGTTGGCAAAGGCCGTAACGTTCTCCGAGTAGCCATCATTGTACTGTATGGCGATCTCGACGGCGGTGCTGTTTACCTTGCCGCTGATATAGATGGATTTGTCCAGCACCTGCCGATTCTTGTTGATACGCCGCACCAGGCTGGCTATCCCGCCCTCGAAGAAATAGGTGGCCTCGCGGTCATTTCGCTCGTCCCTGAGGCTTATCTCCACGCCCTTGTTGAGGAAGGCCAACTCCCGCAGGCGCTCTGTGAGCAAGTTAAAATCGTAGCTGATCTCTCCGAAGATATCCGGGTCGGCCATAAAAGTGATCGTGGTGCCCGTCTGGTCGGTCTTACCTACCGATTTCACATCGTCCTGACGTATGCCGACCTTGTAATCCTGCCGCCAGATTTTGCCATTGCGCCTGACTTCGGCGCGCATCCAGGCTGACAGCGCGCTGACGACCGAAGCGCCCACGCCGTGCAAACCTGAGGAAACACTGTAGGCGCCGTCGCCGAACTTGCCGCCGGCGTGCAGGGTGGTCATCACAACCTCAAGAGCGGAGACGCCCTTTTCGGGGTGTATATCTACCGGTATGCCGCGGCCGTTGTCGATAACGGTGAGGGAATTGTCGGCATGTACTATTACCTGTATCAGGTCGCAGCAGCCGGCCATAGCCTCGTCGATACTGTTGTAAACGATCTCGTACACCAGGTGGTGCAGGCCGTCCTTGCCGGTATCGCCGATGTACATGCCGGGACGCATGCGCACCGCTTCCAACCCGTCGAGCACGCGGATATTTTCTGCGTTGTAATCGCCATTGTTGGGATGGTTGATCTGTTCAGGGGTCATGCTATATTACTTCCGCTGGATTACGCCCGTCCTGTGCCCGCCCTTAAGCGAGTAATCAAAGACAAGCATCACAATATATTGTGTTTGCTTAATCAGCGCATACAAGTACTTGCAATTTCAAGAAACAGTATAGCATATTTGGGAGGGAAATGCATCAGTTCAGCCGGCTTTTTTTACCTTCGCGATGCCCTGCCGGGCCAGTTCGTCGGCCCGCTCGTTCAACTTATTCCCGGAATGTCCCGCCACCTTGATAAAAACCACCGTGTACAAAGATAAGAGCTTGAGCAGCTTCTCCCACAGGTCGCGGTTCTCAACAGGCTTTTTCGCGGCGTTCTTCCAGCCGTTCTTCCGCCAGGCGGTATACCATTTATTATGTATACAGTTTACCAGGTAGGCGCTGTCGGTATAGACTGCGACATAGTATTTGCCTGACTTGAGTTGTTCCAGGGACTTAATGCAGGCGGTAAGCTCCATGCGCTGGTTGGTAGTGTTAAGCTCCCCTCCGTGTATCTCCTTCAACAGGTCTCCGTGTTTGAGGATAGCGCCCCATCCGCCGGTGTTGATACGGTACTGGTTGCCCGAGCAGGCTCCATCGCAATAGATGATTATTTTGTCCCTGGCAACCATGGCCAATTATACGCTATTTTGGGGCTTGCCGGCCGGGATTTTTTCCTTGCCCCTGCGCGGCAATCGATGATAGAATTCCCCTGATTTAACCGTCTTTCCACACGACATGATTTTAATTGGCGAGAACATCCACATTATCTCCAGGGTGGTCAGTGAGGCTGTCAGGAATAGGGACGCCGCCGCCATCCAGGCGCTGGCCACGGCGCAGGCTCAAGCCGGTGCTGATTACCTCGACCTGAACCTGGGCCCTGCCCGCAGGGACCCCGAAGCGGTCGGTTCCTGGCTGGTCAATACGGTGCAGGAAGTGACCGGTTTGCCCATTTCACTGGATACGATGAACCCGGCCGCCATGGAGGCAGGGCTCGCGAAGTGTAAAGCACGGCCGATATTGAACTCCGCTTCGGGCAAGGCCGAGAGCAAAGAGCTCATGATGCCGCTGGCGGTCAAGTACAATACGCAGGCCGTTATCTCGGTTATCACCGACCTGGGTTGCCCGCCCGACGTCGATGCCCGTGTGGAAAGTATTATGGAAACCGTTGCCTATGCCAACGGCCTTGGTATCAATAATGAGGACATATTTGTTGACCCGATTATTCTGCCGGTCAGCGCCGACCAGAAGCAGGTGCGTGAGGCGCTGGAATTTGTCAGGATATTACCGGACCTGCTGCCGGGAGTCAGGTCGGTGGTCGGCCTCTCCAACGTTTCAAACGGTACGCCGGCCCACCTGCGAGGCATACTTAACCGCACCTATATGGTGATGCTGGAAAAGTACGGCCTGTATTCGGCTATCGCGGATGTCCTAGATCCCGAACTGTTAGAGATCAACAGAGGTGGAATTAAGGATATCCGGGAACTTATACACGGGGTGATGGAAGGCGCGCAGGTTGACATGTCCGGGTTGACGGAAAAAGCCAGAGATTATGTTAAGACGGCCAGGGTATTGATGGGTGATGCGCTCTATTCCCACGCCTGGCTGGAATCTTAATTGAGGTAGGTTTATGCAATATAAGGCGCCCCTGGAAACATATACGGGCAGGGTGAAAGAGGTCACTATCGGCAGCGGGCGGAAAGCGGTCAGGGTCGGGGGACAGAATATCCTGCCGCTGCACTATTTTGAGGGCGCTGCCGCCAACAGGTGCGTAGTTGCGCTCGAGGTGGACGACAACGGCGCTGCCGGCTGGGCCGGGCATGTGGCAGGACCGTACAAGGATGTTGTGCACGACCCGTTAAAATGGGCGAAAAGGTGCATGGAGATGGGCGCCGACCTGGTCTGTCTGCACCTGGAAGGCACCGATCCCCAGGGGGCCAACAAGCCTGCAGCAGAAGCCGCTGCGCTGGTGAAAGAGATTACCGGGGGATTGGGTGCGCCCCTGGTGGTTTATGGTTGCGGTGACGATAAGAAAGATGTCGAGGTTCTGACCGCGGTGGCTGAAGCATGCAAAGGAGATAACCTGCTGATGGGCCCGGCGGTCAAGGAGAATTACGAAGCCATAGCCCGCGCGGTAGCGGAGAACGGGCATTGCATCATTGCCCAAACGCCCATAGATATAAATCTTGAGAAAGAGCTCAACGTTAAGCTGCTCAAACAGCTACCTCCCGAGAAGATAGTCATCGACCCGCTCAGTTCGGCGCTGGGTTACGGTATGGAATACAGCTTCACCATCATGGAGCGCAGCCGCCAGGTCGGGGTGGTCTACGGTGATATGGCCATGCAGATGCCCATCATCGCCGACCTCGGCCGTGAGTGCTGGAAGACCAACCAGGCCAGGGCCGATGCTGAACAGGGCATGCTCTGGGAAAGCATCACGGCCATAAGCCTGCTGCTGGCCGGCGCCGATATACTGGTGCTGCGCCATCCGGATAATTGCAGGCTGCTCAAGGAAGCCATCGAAGGCAAATTATAGGAGGCCGCCGTGGCAAGGAACGAGAGGCAGACGAGGGAGTCAAATGACTTTATCCGCGCCGGCGATAGCTGGGAACCGGTCGGGCATACGCCGCTGCCCGGCGTCCTGGAACTGAGGAACTGGGACCGTCGGCTCCTGCAGACCTGGAAACCGTTTTACGTTCCGGTTACGGACAAATGTAGCCTCTGCACGTACGGGGAATGCGATCTCTCAGAAGGCCGCCGGGGCTTCTGTGGGGTGGATTCCTCGGCTATGCAAGCGCGGCTTACGTTGCGGACGTGCTGCGAAGGCCTGGCGAAAACACTGGCACAGGCGCGCAGGCTCATCGATTACCTGGTGGAGGTTAAAGGCAGGGATTTGCCTGTAGATTTGGGTGATAAGATCGGTATAGAGGCGCCGCATATCAGGACGGTGCTGGGGATAAAGCCTGCGGCGCTGGGCGACCTGGAAAGGATATTATGTTACATCGAGGATCAGCTTGCCCTGCTGCTGGCCTCCGCTAATACCGGCTTTGAAGCGGCGGTTTCAGATCTGGAATCCAAGGCCATGCATGCCTCAATGTTGACCCACACTGTGATGGAAGCCGCAGACCTGGCGGCCATAATCGGCTTCGCTTTCCCATCTTCCAGGGCAGATACCGCGCTGGTTGATGTAGGATTGGCAGCGGTGGATACGAAGAAGCCGGTTATCCTGCTGGTAGGGGATGATACGGTCTCTGCCGTCTGCCTGGTGGATTACCTCAGGCACAGTGGATTGGAGGGCAAGATTGAAGCAGTTGGTATGGGTCCGGTTGCCCATGACCTGGTGCGCTATTGCCCTACGGCTAAAATAGCCGGACCGCTTTCTGCGTTGCCCTTTGTCCTGCGCAGTGGCATCGCGGACGTCGTGATGTGCGGAGGGGGTAACCTGTTGACAGATTTATTGTCCGAAACCCGGGCGGCCGGGGCGGCTTTTATAGCCACCGATGCCGGGACGGCATGCGGCCTGGAGGACATATCAGCTGATAATACCGAGGAGATTTTGATTGAACTGCTCAGGGATAAAAATATACTGCTGCCCGACCCCAGCAAAGCCGCCGCCGTAGCTGTGGAGGCTGCGCTCAAGCTCTCGGCCTCCCGCAGCAAGGCGCCGCCGCCGGAAAATTCTGGCCAGAATGAAGCGGGCAAGATGCGGGTGGGCCGCGGACCGGTCATGGATACCGAGATAAGGAAGGTCGGAGCGCCGCTGGTGCTGGGCACCATTCCGGGGGTCATTGCCATAGTGGGAGGTTCGAACTACCCTGGTCCGCCCGGCGATATCACCGATATAGCCGAGGAGTTCGCTAAACGCAAATACATCGTGGTGCTGGCAGGGGACTCGGCTATCGCCGCTGCGCTCAAGACGGATAATGAAGGGAAGTCGATCTATGAGAGGTACCCGCCTGACTTCGATGCCGGCGGCGTGATAAATACGGGCCCGGGTATCTCCGCCGCGCATATCAGCGGCGCCGCTATAAAGATCGCCAGCATCTTTGCTGCTCTGCCGCTGAGGGCTAATTACGAGGTTGTGGCTGACTATATACTCAACCGGGTGGGCGCCTGCGGGCTGGCCTGGGGCGCCTGCGGCGAGGAGGAATTAGCCCTGGCCACCGGCTGCAGCCGGCTGGGCATACCGGTCATCGTCGGCCCGCGCTGCATTAAATACGGAAGGCTCTACCTCAGCAAGCCGGGCGAAACCGATTGGAGCGTTATGGACGGCCGCTCCAAGCAAGTTGTGGATACGGGCGAACCGTCACCCGAGCACCTGATCAACCTGCTGGCCGGTAAAGACGCCGTTATTGTGGCGCTGGCCAAGTTATGCATGCGCAGGAACGATACACCGCAGGGCAGGGCCACCAAGCTTACCCATTACATTGGCCTGCACAGGCAGTATTTTGGCAAGTTGCCCGCTGACTCCCACCTGTTTATCAGGAGGGCTTCGGATATACCCATCTTCTTTAAGAAGGAATTGCAGGCGCATCTTGGTGAGAGCGGCTGGCAGGAGAAGCCGGTGCTGTCCCTTCCCACCCTGGTTGGCACCTACCGCTCGAAGGTTACGCTCGACGATGTGGTGCATTGACGCGGGAACGCATTAGGGTATGATCCGTTTATACGGATATAATATTAGGTCATATGGCGCAGTTGATTATTGAGATAAGGCGGGAGATTTATGGCTGACGGAATATTCCCGGTAGACATCGGTCCGCAGTACGAGGGCGAGGTCATCCGCAAGGCCGATATGCGTGTGGAGTTCGGTGGCCCCAACGTGCGCACCAAATTTGAGCTGGTCTCCATTAAACCCCCTGACGGTGTCATACACGAGAAGGTGGAGGTCATCGGGCCGGACATTGACGTTCTCCCGGAGGGCAGTAGCCAGCCCATCGCCCTGATTGTGGACGTCGCCGGGGCAAGGCTGGAGCGGGATATCGAGCCCGTCCTGGAGCGCCGGCTGCACCTTTACCTGAACTATATAGAGGGCTTTTACCATATGAACCAGCGCCAGGACGTCTGGATGCGGCTGAATAAGGCATCCTTCGGCAAAGGGCTGAAATCCCTCAGATCGCTGGGCGAGA
>JAPLHJ010000130.1 GCA_026389675.1 Chloroflexota bacterium
TATTCACCGGCCGAGATTACGCCATCGGCAACCCACTTTATTGCAGTGCCGGGGGTCACGGCCTGCACCGGTGGTGGATTTGAAGGGGGAGCAGGTGGCGCAACCACTGGAGGCGCTGCGGCCGGGGGAGTCTGCGCCTGCGGGGAAGGCTGGCAGGCCGGCATTAAGCCAATGATAAAAATGCACGATAGAATAAGTATCAGGAGTATGGCACTGTGACCTGTATGCTTCTTCGATTTATCCATAACCTCTTCCTACTTTGCGCGGGATTCGGCGGCGGACCAGTTGATGTTCTTCAGGAAGGCTTCAATGTAATCCGCGCGTTTCAGACCGTAATCGGTCAGGAAGGCGTGTTCGAAAACGTCCAGTATAAGTACCGGCTGGCAGCCGGCGGGATGTCCGGCATCGTGTTCATTGATCCACTGGTTGAAGAGTTTGCCGCCCACGGTGTCCTGGTAAAGTATCGTCCAGCCGATGCCGCGCATCGTCGCCGTGCCTTTGAAGTCCAGCAGCCAGGTATCGTAGCTGCCGAAATTGGCAGCAATCAATTTACCCAGCTTGCCATCTTTGTTTAAGGCGGCCTTCCCACCCAGGTTCTCAAAATAGTACTCGTGCAGGCGCATGCCGTTGAATTCCCAGCCGAACCTGCGCTTCATCTCCGCATATTCCGGTGTGGCCGTTTTCCCGTCCTTGAGCATGGCTGCCATGATATCCAACGCCTTGTTGGCATTGGTTACATAGCCCTTATACAGTGTGAAGTGGTTGTTCAGCAGTGTATCGCCGAATCCCTCCATGCCTATCAGTTTGCCGTAGTCTTTAGCTTCGTATGCCATCTTGTCCCTCCCTAAATCTTATTCTTTTATGGTTTTTTTCAAATCGCTGAATACCTTCACATGGTACAGTTCGTGGTCACGGATCCTGGTGAGCAGTTTCTTGAGCTTGGGATCGTCCAGTTCTTTAGCGGCCTTAGTGTATACGGCGGCAACCTGCTTCTCGATTTTGATATCGGCATTGAGCATATCGGAAGCCTTCCTGGAACGGTCGATCCGGCTGTGCTCGATCTTGGGATGGCCGCCCCTGCTGACCATTTTCTCCGCCAGCCAGCCGAGATGCTGCATCTCGTTAACAGCCTGGTCCTGCATCTCTTCCTTCATCTCTTCGTTGGGCGCAAGGTAGGAATGCAGCAGGTATTGAAGGACGACGGTGTACTCGTGCTCTATCCCCCAGTTCAGCACTTTCGCAGTCTTATCTTTGCGCTCTCCCCGCTGGTCCTTCATCCCCTCTTTGTCGGCCTTGCCCGCGAAACTTTTGAAATCGCCGTGATGCGACTGCTCGTCTGAAAGGATGCGCTCCAGAAGCCGCTTTATATTGGCTATGTTAATAGCTTTGATGTGGTTCTGGTACATTTTGATGGCGTCTTCCTCGGCCAGGACATCATTTTTCATCCAGCTTGTCACTGTCTTGCCGGTAGTGCGCATGGCGCCGCGTGTAAAACTGGGTATGCCCCCCATCTCTGTTACAGCCTCGGCCAGCCAGTCCAGGTGCCGCATCTCCTCGCGGGCTATGGCCTCTATCTCGCAGGCCACCTCTCCCTCACCCATGGCATAAACATGAACAAGATACTGGATGATGGCCGCGTGCTCGCCTTCAATATCCTTGTTTAATAATTCTATAACCTCGGCTTTTCTCAACTCACCCTCCAATAGATAATATTATAAACCGGTATTGTATTAAAAGTAGCCTGCCGCTACTGCCCTGGCTATGACATACATCACTTTTTTTCAGCCAGGTATTTCTCGGGGTTGGAATCGAAAGCCTTTTTACAACCCACGGCACAGAAGTAATATTTCTTGCCCTTGTAATCGGAAGTTGCCGCAGCTTTCTTCTCATCCACATCCATTTTGCAGACCGGATCAATTGCCATTGTAACGCCTCCTTCTTTAATAACTTCAAACCGCGCCGGTTTAAATGATTTTAAGCGCAGGGAATTGCTGACGACGGTAACCGAACTCGCCGCCATGGCCAGAGCCGCCAGCATGGGGTTCAGGAACCCGTACCGGCCAAAGATAAATTGCAGAGCATCGGGGACACCGGTCCTGATAAATAAGGGGTAGAGAATACCTGCTGCAACCGGGATCAGGATTACGTTATAAGCGAAAGCCCAGAAAAGGTTCTGCTTGATCGTGCTCATAGTACGTTTGCTGAGGGCAATTGCTGTGACTATCCCGCCCATGTCTCCCCGCATCAGGGTGATGTCGCCGGTCTCAATGGCGACGTCGGTGCCGGTGCCTATGGCAATACCGATATCTGCCTGGGCCAGCGCCGGGGCATCATTTATCCCGTCGCCGACCATGGCCACAACATGCCCCTTGTCCTGGAGGGATTTCACTTCGCGCGCCTTATTGTCCGGCAGGACCCCGGCAATCACATTATCTATGCCTGCTTTCCTCGCGATGTAGTCGGCCGACCTCGGATTATCGCCGGTTACCATCACAACGTTTATATGCATGGATCTCAGGGAATTTACCGATCCCATCGCGTCGGGTTTCAGTGTATCGGCTACGGCAAAGAGCGCTGCAATCCTCTTATCAATGCTGAGAAAAAGCACCGTTTTCCCGATATCCCGGAATCCTGCAACCTCTCTTTGAACTTCAGCGGTATTTATGCCGTTATCCTGCATCAGCACGTCGTTGCCCAGCAACACGTTATGGCCTTCCGCCGTAGCGCTGATGCCGGAGCCCGGGAGGGCGTTGAAATCGCCGGCCTTAACTAATTTAGAGTTCCTCTCCCCGGCCAACCTGGTGATAGCCCTGGCCAGCGGGTGCTCGGAGTTCTGTTCTAATGAGGCAGCCAGGCTCAGCGCCTGATCTTCAGAGAATGGCGGGACAGTGAATATATCGGTAACCATGGGCTGGCCAACGGTGAGTGTACCGGTTTTATCCAGCAGTATGGTGTCGACTTTCTGTGCCCTTTCCAGAGCTTCCCCGTTCTTGATCAGCACCCCGTACTCAGCGCCCTTGCCGGTGCCGACTATGATGGCGGTAGGCGTGGCCAGGCCCAGAGCACACGGGCAGGCAATGATCAGGACGGCTACGAAATTTAGCAGAGCGTAGGTGAAAGTGGGCTGGGGCCCAATCAGCAGCCAGATAATGAAGGTTACGATGGCAATGCAGATTACTATGGGAACAAAATAGCTGGCTATGATATCGGCCAGCCGCTGTATGGGCGCCTTGCTTCCCTGGGCTTCGTCGACAAGCCTGATAATCTGGGAGAGGACGGTATCCTTGCCGACCCGTGTCGCACGAAACTGGAAGCTCCCGGTTTTGTTTATGGTTGCACCGGTAACCGTATCGCCGGCCTTTTTCTCAACGGGCATGCTTTCACCGGTGATCATGGATTCATCGATAGTCGAATAACCCTCGGTCAGCGTGCCGTCCACCGGCACTTTGTCGCCGGGCCGTACCAGCAATATATCGCCTGTCAGTACCTCTTCGATGGCGATATCTTTTACCGCGCCGTCACGCACCACGGTAGCCATTTTGGGACGCAGGCCGATCAGTTTCTTGATGGCCTCGGAAGTCTGTCCCTTGGCCCGCGACTCAAGGAAACGCCCCATTAAGATGAGCGCAATAATCATGGAGGATGTATCGAAATACAGCCCGTGCCCGATGCCGGCCTGCATGAAGAACTGCGGAAATAGAACTACCGCTGCGCTGTACAGGTAGGCCGCCGAGGTGCCAACCGAGATGAGCGTATTCATATCGGTTGTCTTATGCTTCAGGGCGCCCCAGGCCCCTTTATAAAAACGCAGCCCGGCCCAGAATTGCACGGGCGTGGCCAGGGCCCAGAGGAGATACGGTTTGAGGATAAAGTCAAAGGCGGTGATCATTCCCAGGGCCATAATCGTGACGGCCACGCACAGGGAAAAAATGAACTTGTATTTCAGGTCGTTGATCTCGCGCTGCGCTGAGATCGATATCCCGTCGATTTCAGCGCTTTCTTTCCCTAACGTGTACCCGGCGTCGGCCACGGCCCGGTAGAGCTCGCCTAGGTCCGTATCATCCGTGTATTCAACCGTAGCTTTCTCCGAGGCGAGGTTGACGTTGACCGAGACGACGCCCCGCACACCCCGCAGCGCTTTTTCCACCCTTGAAACACACGAGGCGCAGGTCATGCCACCGACGGGGAAGATGGATTTTCTTAACCTGGCCTGGTAGCCCAGCCGGTCGATAGTCCTGGTCAGGTCTGAAAGCGCCACCTGCTCCGGATCATATTCTATGGCAACTTTCTCGCCGGCAAATGAGACATCCGCCCTGGTGACACCACTGGTATCTGAAAGCGCCTTCTGAATGGTATTGGCGCATGTCGTGCAGGTCATTCCACCTACACATATGTTGGCGCTCTCAGTTTTGTGATCCGCAGGCATCAGACCTCCAGGTGCTGTTCCCAGACCCCGTGCAGGGTACAGTACGCAAAGGAAAAGAGGTGCTTGAAATCGGACGAATCGATCTCGAAGGCATAGACGGGTTTCCCCTTCTCGGGCTTGAAGACCTCTCTGCCCAGATCCACTACATGGCCATCCTTCTTTACGCCGAAGGCCTGTATCCAGACGATATAGTGTTCCAGCGTGTTGGGATGGGGGACTTCCCTGCCGACCACTATCTCGACCAGGTCCTTGCCCATTTTTCCCTGTCCCTTGATCATTTCAATGGAAGGTATGTGCTTTTCCTTGCCTTCCGAAGAACTGCCCTTAACGATATCGCTGAAGTGCATGACCTTGCCGGGTTTCTCTTTCTTCATAACCCGCTCGGCGACAAGTCTTGAATCCAGGCCGCCCATACCGCCGCAGTCCGGGGTGTAACAGGTCACGTCATTGAAGGCGCATTTCATCTTACAACTCGGGCAGGGATCGGGCGGCTGGGGCAACTCAATAACGAAACTGCATTTATCGCACATCCAATAAGTCATGGCATTTTCCTCCTGTTTATTTATAGCCGTGCTCCCTGTGTTTCTGCGCTATAGAATCGGCCAGCTTATCAAGGGCCTTGAAGTCTTCTTCCCGCGGGTTGCCCTTGATATAGACCGGGTCGATCAGTTCCAATTTAAGATTGGTCAGCATACCTGTAATCTGCTCGATAGCACGGCTTCCCCAGCCGAACGATCCTATGATAGTGGCGAACTTGAGGTTGGGGCGCAGCGCGTTTACCAGGAAGGCGGCGTTGGCCGCCAGCGGGTGGGCGCCGCTCAGCACCGTGCAGGTGGCGAGCACCAGCGTGGCAGAATCAACTAAAGCGATGGCAATCTTGCCTGGGTCGGCAACGGTGAGATCGAATTGTTTAACATCAACGCCGCGTTCCATAAGCGCCTCGACCAGGTAATTGACCATATCTTTGGTGCTGCCGTGCATGGAAACGTAGGGCAGAAGGACTACATTCCCGGGTTCGTCGTACACCCAGCTTTTATAGGCGTCCAATATGAATTTTGGTTTATCATAGAGGGGTCCGTGGCTGGGTGCGATTATCTCAATCTGGTAATCCTTTAGCTTCTCGAGGTTTTTCTGGATATTTACACGGAAGGGCATCATGATCTCACCGAAATACCTTTTAGCGGATTCATAAACCTGCCCCTCATCCTGGACGTATAGAGCTGATTGCGCCAGGTGGGAACCGAAGAAATCACAGGAAAAAAGAATTTTATCTTCCCGCAGGTATGTAACCATAGTTTCCGGCCAGTGTACCCAGGGGGCATGGATGAACTCAAAGGCGCGGTTTCCCAGGGAGAGGGTTTCTTTATCATTGACCGTAATAAAGACGCTCTCATCCAGGTGCAGGAGGTCAATCAGCATGCCTTTGCATTTGGGCGTACAGGCAACTTTAGCTTCCGGGTAAAGGTCGAGTATCACCGGGATGCTGCCGGCGTGGTCCTGCTCGGCATGGTTGCAGATAATATAGTCAAGCTGTTCGACCTTAAGCCGGTCGAGATTATCGATAAGAATATAATCCAACGCAGGATCAACGGTATCTATCAGGGCGGTCTTTTCGCTGCCGCGCACCAGGAATGAGTTGTAGCTTGTGCCATCGGGTAACGGTATCAACGAGTCAAACAGGCGCCTGTCCCAGTCAATAGCGCCTACGGCATCGATGCCCGGTTTTATATCGAGCTTGTTCACATAAACCTCCGCTTACATTCGTTTGAACTGGTTTTTCTCTGCTCCGCAGACCGGACAGGTCCAGTCATCAGTCCATTTTAACCTTCTCCTCCTTTTTATCGCTTATGTAGCTTGGCGCTGATTTGGGCGTGGTGCCTCTTTTAACCTGCTGGTAATAGGCATAGGTTATCGGTTCGCCTTCCCTGATAACATCGGCGTCAACCAGTTGGCCTATGAAAATAGTATGGGTATATACGTCTTTCTGATCTATAACCCTGGCTTCAAGATAAGCCAGCGTATTATCGAGGACGATCGGGGCGCCGGTTTGGCCGGACCTGTACTTAACGCCGGCGAACTTATCGGTATCACGGCCGCTTTTAAATCCGAAGCCGCCTATGAAACTGAGTGGCGTCTCCTGGGACAGTATGGAAGCGGAAAAAATCTTGCTGGCGGAGATATATTCATGTGTCAGGTTATTGCGGTTGATAACGGCCTGGATAATCTGTGGCTCCGAACATATCTGGATGACCGTGTTGGCAACCTGGCCGTTGATTTTGCCGTTATTGCCCGATGATACGATGAATAAACCATAGGTAAGCGAATACAGTGCCTTAGCGTTCATAACCGTCGACTCTCCTCGATATCATTATGCTGCATAACCTGTCTCCCGCATGACCGGTCTCAATAGGCATGTACATCAAGCTCCGTCAAGGAGGTGATGTTCGGTGCGTGTAAACCAGTCAACCGGGTCCAACATATATTCTTTATAATCTATTAAGGCCAGGTAATGCCCCTGCTCCTCGGCTGAAACGGCCAACAGGAATTGCCGCACAATATCGGATCCGGATCCGCCGGCCTGCTTTTTGTAATAATCGCGGGATTTTATCTCCATCTCAAGGGCCTTTTCCACTGCGGCCAGTTCGCTTTTCTGTGCCTTTAACGTTTGTCCGGTGGTTTTTATCGCCTCTCTGAATATCGTGCCGATCCCGGATGTTTTATTCAGCCTGATGTGTTCCAGGGGCAGGCCCTTCTTTTCGGTGATGGACTTGTAGATGGCTTCGAACCTGAAGCGGTGGTGATCTTCCTGGGTGGCCAGCCAGGCAAATAACTCTTTGCCCAGCCTGTTTTCACTTTGTTTGCCTGCAGCTAAGTAGAAATTTTTACCGTCCAGTTCCATCTGTATGGAAAATTTGACGGTTTCAATCAAGCTGGCGAATTCGTCTTTCATACCACTATCCTTTCAACAAGTATTTTGCCCCGATACCTCATCAAGCGTCAAAATACATTATATATCAATTTGTGCACACAATTATATCAACTATTTATATTTATCAAGTAATGAAAGTCACATTTTAGTAAATATAAAAAGGCTGGCCTCAAAGGCCAGCCTTCAGGACTCTGCGTTGCGTCTAATTATTTTGCGACTTTTCCCAGCGTTGCGAGCTCTGTATCCATACCCTTGCCGAAGAGCTTCAACCTGATCGGTTCGTTGTTGCCGAACTTTTTATAAACCCGGCAAACTTCGCAGATGCTCGTATCTTTGCCGGTGGCGCCGTGATCATCAAGCTTGCAGTAGGTGCCTTCGATCTCCCAGCATGCCAGGAACTGATACCTGGTCGCAGGGCACTCCGCTTTGATCAGCTCGGGACAATGGCATTTCTCCCAGCAGGGCTGTTTATCTGCCCAGAAGTTGAACTTGGAAGCATCCTGTTCCGCCTCGGTCTTTCGGGTTTTCTCAATTATTTCGGCCATTGTCATGACCTCCTTTTTTATTTGGGCTAAGTTTTCTTTACAGGTAAAATTTAACATGCGTGCGGTCACCGGCCATCCGCCCTTAAGCCTAATCTGCATTTGCGCAAAAGCGCATAGATGGCCAATAAGGTATTAAGCCGAAATGCTTAATACGAGTTAAAGGATTTGGAATGCCCTGTCATTTGCTGCAAAATTAACCATGATGCCCG
>JAPLHJ010000192.1 GCA_026389675.1 Chloroflexota bacterium
GGAGTACTGTATATTGGATATTACCGGTGCCGTGGAGGAGCTTGAAGGAGTCGTGGTTGATGAGGGCGGCATGACAGCCGGCGCCGGCGCCTTAAGCTGGTCCATGATAAAGACGATTCCCATTATGATCACGCCTGCCAGGGCAATCAGGGCTACTAAAATCGGCAGGGGTGATCCTTTGGCCTGCCGCGCGCGGCCTGCCCGTCCCTCATATTCCTGTGGCTTTTTGGCCTGTTTCCTGGCCCTCTCTGGCTTGATCTCGTCGATAAAGCCGGGTGACGGGGCAGGGTAGGCCGCCTCATAAGGCTGCGTGGCAGGCTGGCCGTAATATTGGTCCTGCTGGGGCGCGTAAGCCTGCTGGGGAGCATACGCCGGGTAAGGCTGCTGGGGAGCGGACGTCATGGCCTTATAGCGCTCCTCGGCTTTAATGAAGGGCTTCGTCTTTTCGGAAGGCAAACGGTTGTTGCCGCAGGTCGGGCAAACCTTGCTGCGATCGGGGACGGGGTTATCACAGTTAGGGCAGACGCGCTGGTCAGCCGATTGAGGGAAAGCTGCGGGCGGGGCGGCAAAGGGAGTTGCCGACATCTGTGGATAGACTTCCTCGGGGGGGGTGTGGCGTACGGAGGTGCGGGTTGGCCCGGCCGCGGCGGTAGCCCTTTTCTCATCTATCCTGCGCCAGTCTTCACCTGTATACCTGCCGGGCAGAAGCTCTCCCTCGCTTAACGTGCTCCCTCCTCCGAATTTACCGTGTACGGGGCACATGCTGGAGCCCGGGGGTATGGGTCTACGGCACTTGGAGCAAACCTTCTGCGTCGTTGCTACCTGCTCAGGCGCTGGGGCAGGAGCATAAGTGTAGGCAGGATCGCCCTGCGCCGGCTGCATAACACCGTGTCCCTGTACCGGGCTCTGGGTGACGACGTTTCCCATGCGCCCGCAATAGGGACAGGTCCTGGCGCCCGGGCTTATCCTTGAACCGCAGTTAGAGCAATACGCCTGGCTGCTGACGGTGCTTGAAGGGGCAGAGGGACCGCCAAACCTGCCGGGCCTGAAGGAATTATCCTTCTTGCCGCAATGCGGGCATACGGCCGCGTTGGGCGATTCAATCAGCAGGTGGCAATAAGGGCAGAACCTTGCACCGCATTGTTGGCAGGTCGTGGCGTTGGGTTCATTGATCGCATGGCACCTTTGACAGATTATACTGGGCATTAAATATTTTCCATAACGGTTGCCTTCAACGTTATATTAAAGGTAAGACAAGCTATCCTGTATGTCAAGTCTGGCGAATAGTCAATACGTATAAAAAAATGCTTGATAGACGCAACGATTTGCCCGGGAGACGGTCAACTGAATTCAATACGAGTTGATCATAAATTCCAGTTCGCCGGGCCCGGTGAACATGCCCTGCTGGATGCGGCGTATGACGCCATCCTTGTCGATAAAATAGGTCCTGGGTATGCTGGTGAGCTCGTACTTGTTGAAGGCCTCTTCGCCCGGGTCGAGGCAGACGGTGAAGGTGTAATTTCCATTGGTGATGAAGGAGCGGATTTGATCCTCCTCCGACTGGCTGCCGGCGACGGTAAGTATCATGATCTCATTGCCGCTGCTGTACTTGTCCCACACCGCCTGGAAATGGGGCAACTCGAGCTTGCAGGGCGAGCACCAGCTGGCCCAGAAATTGAGGATGACCTTTTTACCGCGGAACTGGCTGAGCGATACTTCTTCGCCTTTAAGGTTTTTCAAGGTGAAATCAGGCGCACGGCTGCCCATGTACGGCGACGCGCCGGACTCCGGTTCCGTCTTAAATACGTAGCTATCTGATGTCTTGGTCATAGTGTTGCCGGAGGCATCCCTTGAGATGAGCTGATAGTGGTAAGTGGTTGATGGCGAAAGTCCGCTGAGAAACAGGCTGTGGTCGGTGCTGAATTTATCAGTGAAAGCAGACGGAAACTCATCGCTACTGACAAGTCCGTATTTGACCTGGGATTTGGCCTTCTCATCGGTTTTCCAGGAGATCGTGGCCGAGGTGTCATTGGCGGACACGGCGGGCTGGCCAACAAGCTGCGGCGCAACAGTATCTGCGGCGGAGAGTAGGGTCTGAAAATCTCGCTTAAAGGGTTCGTTGATATTACCGGAGTTATCCTGGCACTGAAAATCCATATAATACGTCCGGCCGCTGTCCAGTCCGGTCAGCAAAACTGTATGGTAAATATCCGGTTTGGTTGAACCCTTGATAATTATTGGGTCGCCGGTGTCAGTCCTAAGGTGGATCTCGCTAATGCAGGGTTCACTTGTTTTCCAGGTTATGGTCGCCCCGTGGTCGCTGACAGATCCGATGTTATAGTCAGATATCGCAGGTGGAGTAGAATCAGAGGGTGGTGCAGGCGTAACGGGGGTAACCGGAGTTGTAACAGGTATATTAACTGGGGCTGTCGAATTCTGACTCACAGCTGCAGTCGGTACGGTGGTATTGTCCGCGGGCGCCTGCCCCGATTTACCCGCAGCAAAGATTTTTGTCAGCCAGGCCAGCGGGTTAATAGCGGGTTGAGTTTGCTGCGCGGGGTTGCTGGAGGCAGGGCCGTCTCCCGGCCTGACTGCCTCCGGCACGGTGGGAGACGCCAGCCACCTGGTAATATCGTCGAAATTGTTATAAACATAGAAGGCCCCCATGATAAGGAGGACAATCAATATGATGCTGACGGCCGTCGTTACCATGCTCCTTGTATTAACGCCGGCCGGCTGCTGCTCACCGTCTTCGTCTTCCTCGAGGAAATCCTTATAATGTTTTTTGGAGGAGGGTTTTTCATCGAAGCCGTAGTCCTCATCCCGTTCCCGCTCTTTTCTCTGCCGCTTTTTCGGCTCTTTTCGCTCACCTGAATCCATTTCCTCTATGTGGTCCAGGATGGGGCTGCGGTGACGCATACCGGCCGGAAATCTGGAATCATCGATATTATGCCGGCCGGCCGAGCGTGAGGACGGTTCCGCCGGAATATCCATAGGCTCGGAATACCTCTCAGGACGTGCAGCGGGCCCCTGCCGCTCGCCCCGGTCGGAGGGGGATGGTTCCCTTCTCTGAGGAGACTGCGGGCTACGGCCGATTTCAGCCGGTCCGTCTGCGGGCGCGTTGTACGTGTGCGGGCCGAGGAAACCGCAATCAAGGCACTTGGTGAATTTGGACGAAATGGGTTTGCCGCATTTGCCGCACCTGAACTGACTATCCAATTTTGACGCTCCCTCCACCGGAACTATTAATAGTTATTACCGGCAACGGCATACGGAAGCTTATGCGGCTTATATCAACTCTGGTATCTATCATTCAATATCTACACTACAACGGGGCCTGGCTACTGTCAAGAGAATTACAAACAACTTGATCATAAACTGTTGAGTATACGCTCTACCTGGTCGACGTTAAAGCTGCCGAATTCGATATCGCGGATAATCATGTCCCCATCGATGAAGATCGTGCAGGGCGCCTTTTCCACGTTATAAAGGTGTGCGGTGGTCTTGTACATATCTACGACAACCGGGACGGTCAGGTCGCCGCGCTCGGTCTTATATTGTGCTATCGTCCGGTCGATATCATCGAGTTTGCTTTCGATGAAAATAGCGATGACCTTGACGCCGGGAATGTTCTTGTTTTGAACGGTTTGCAGCAGGGATAACTCGCGGTCGCATTCGGGGCAGTAAATGGCCCAGAATGTCAGCAATATTTTCTGACCCCTGTAGTCGCGCAGGGAAATAGTGTCCAAAGTTTTGAAGACGGGCAGGGTAAAATCGGGCGCCCTGTCACCGATACGGGGGCCGGTGGGAACGGATACAAGGGTGATGAACATGTTGGGCGGGTCCATGGTAGAGTCGTTGCCGTCAGCGTCGGCCGACTTGATGCGGTAATAATATGGCGTATTGGCCTCCAGCCCTATAACGCGTACCGAATGCTCCTTGACCAGATTTGGATCCACTTGCGTTGATTTTGAACAGGTGCTGTCCGCGCCGTACAGCACCTGGCTGCTGGCGGGCTCGTCGGTGGTCCAGGTGACGACGGCGCTAACATCGGTCGGGATTACCTTGAATTGCATTACCACGGGCGGCAAAGTATCGCGCCGTGGGTTGGTAGTGAATACGTTATCGTGGCCTCGCGCCAGTTCCAGGCCTTTACCGTCTGTTGCCAAAACCATGAAGTGGTAAAGAGTAGAAGGTTCCAGCCCCTTGAGCGTAACTTTTTGCGCTTCAAGCTGAAATTCAGCTATTACGCTATCACCGTATGTTTCCGTTTTTCCGTACAGCACCTTGCCCCAGGCAGGTACTTTTGTTGACCACGCGATAACGGCCGTGTCTGAGGCAATATCCGATATAGCCACGTCTGAGATAACAGGCTGTGAAGGGGTGACAGGTACAGCCTGTTGTACGGGCGGTTTAAAGAAGGTCAGGGAAGAGGGGATCAGGCCATATTGACGGGCCAGGAGAAACCCTATGCCCGCCACGATGACAACTATCGCTATGATGATTATTTTATCAAGCGTTTTCAGCCTGCCGCGTCCGCTCAACTTCTGCGCCCGCTGGCCGGCGCCCTTGATAGACGCCAATCCCCTTGCCGACGGCGGTAAATCGGGCTCCGGGCCGGCATCTTCCGCACGTGTGGCTGAAGCCTGGCCGGGAGGGACTATTTTGGCGTTGGTGGTGCTTTTACCGCAGTGAGGACAAATACTGGCGGATGTTTTCAGCACTGCCATGCAGTTAGGACAGCGGTATTGTTTGTAGTCCTGTGCGGGAGAGGATTCAGTTAGCCCGGCCGCAGACCTTTTATCTATGATTCTCTGCCATAGGTCCACGCCCTGCTGCTCGACCTTGTCCATGTACCATTTCTGGCCGCAGCGCGGGCAGACCGCGGTACCCTCCGGTACTACGCCGCCGCACTGGCGGCAGAATTTAGGACCTGCCTGTGATTCACCTTCTGGCATGCTTACAATAGTCTTAACGTAAGAATTTCATTAATTATACATATAGTTAAATTGAATTTGAAGGCAATGTCAAGCTATGGTACTGCCGGGGGAGGAATATTCGGGTATAGACCGGCTGACGACGCAGTGCAAAAGATCTTGCGGAATACCTGTTATTATTTAATGACCCTGGTATTCATGTACGGATGGAGCGCTTCGGGAACTATTATGCTGCCATCCTGCTGCTGGTAATTTTCGATTATGGAGATCATGATGCGCGGCAGGGCCAGGCCTGAACCGTTAAGGGTGTGTACCAGCCGCGGCTTTGACTCGGAATCGGGGCGGTAGCGTATGTTAGCCCGGCGCGCCTGGAAATCGCCGCAGTTGCTGCAGGAGCTTACCTCAAGCCATTCCCTGCAACCCGCTGCCCATATCCCAATATCTAAAGTTTTAACTGCGGCAAATCCCATATCACCTGTGCAAAGATGGATAACATGGTATGGCAACCCCAGTTTCTGGCAAATGTCCTCAGCATCGCGTGTAAGCTTATCCAGCTCGCTAACGGAGGTCTCGGGCTCGACGAACTTATACATTTCCACTTTCTCAAACTGGTGCCCGCGCTTTATGCCGCGGCTGTCCTTGCCGGCAGCCATCTTCTCGCGGCGGAAGCAGGAAGTATGCGCCACGTAATATAACGGTAGTGTGCCGGGTGTTAATATCTCGTCACGGTGCAGGTTGGTCAGTGGGACTTCCGCGGTGGGAACGAACCAGTAATCCTCTTCAATGTCGTGATACAGGTTATCGGCGAACTTGGGCAGGTTGCCGGAGCCAACCATGCTCTCTTTCTTGACCATGAAGGGCGGAAATATCTCTGTATAACCGTGAGCATTGACGTGCCGGTCGAGCATGAAATTGATCAGCGCCCGCTGTAATTGCGCACCCTGCCCCCGCAGCACGTAGAACCTGGTGCCCGATAATTTGACGCCGCGCTGGAAATCAATGATGCCCAGCTTCTCGCCCAACTCCCAGTGAGGCAGTGGTTTGAAGGTGAACTCCTTCGGCTTGCCCCAGGACCTCACCTCAGTATTGTCCTGCGAATCTTTGCCCACCGGTACATCGGCAGCCGGCAGGTTTGGCAGTCGCAGGAGCTTGTCCTCTAGGCCGGCTGTGATTTCACCTGATTCGGCTTCGATCTGGCTGATGCGGTCGCCCACCCGGCGCATCTCAGCTATTAAATCGGCCGGCTTGTCTTTCCTGAAGCTGATCTGCTTGCTGACTTCATTTCGCCTGGCACGCAGCGCTTCGGCTTCCTGGAGAAGCCGGCGGAAAGTGTTATCGAGCCCTATAATCTCGTCTATAGATTCCCGGCCTTCGCCGCGCTTTTCCATCGCCTGAAAGACTGCTTCCGGGTTATCGCGAATAAGTTTTATATCAATCATTTTTCACCCCTCCCTATTTAGTCTTGAGCTGCGGGAAGAGAATAACCTCGCGGATTGATTGCCTGTCCGTGAGCAGCATGATCATGCGGTCGATACCGATGCCCAATCCACCCGTGGGCGGCATGCCGTGTTCCAGGGCCGTGAGAAAATCATCATCTATCATCTCTGTTTCAGGCAGTTCGCCGGCAGCCCTGGCACGCTCAACCTCCGCCGCATGCATCTGCCTTTGCAGGGTAAAACGTTCGCGTTGCTCGCGGGGGTCATTCAACTCCGAGAAAGAGTTGGCAACTTCCATGCTGCCGA
>JAPLHJ010000110.1 GCA_026389675.1 Chloroflexota bacterium
ACTTACCCGGCCTATCCCCAGACCGATGTAAAGATCAGGTCGCTGATTGCAAAGCTCGGTGAGGACAAGGCTATTGAGATATTAACATGCAGTTTAACCGCCGCTGAAAAGCCTGGCGATGCAGAGGATAAACCGGGGACTCAAGACGAGGCCCTGGGGGATACTCCGAACCGACTGGACCTAAAACGGCGTCAACTGGAAATAGCATCAATCTAACGGAGGTAAACATGGAAAAAATCATCGAACTGCGCAAACAGCGCACCGCCCTGGCGGGCAAAGCCGAAGCCATCGTAAGCAAGGCCGAGGCCGAGAACCGCAGCCTCACCCCCGAGGAATCGGGCGAATACGACAAGATCCTGGCCGACGTCCGGGACAACAAGAGTCAGGAGACTCGCTACATCGAGCTACATGGACTTCAGGACGAACTGAAAGGCCATGAGCCGATCCGGCCTATCCCCGGCGCTGCCGTTTCGGGCAGGAAATCCGTGGGCCGTCAGTTCATCGAATCCCGTCAGTACCAGGACATGCTCAAGCGCGGCGTATTTGAGTCCGACACCTTTGAGGTGCGTGACATCATCTCCGGGACTGACAGTGCTGCCGACCTTGTAGTACCCGACAGGATTGCCGGCATCATCACCGAGCCGGAGAAGCAGCTGCGCATCCGCGACCTTTTAGCCAAAGGCACCACCGGCAGCAACACCATCGAGTATGTCAGGGAGACCGTCTACTCCAATGCTGCCGCGCCCGTGGCTGAGAGCAAGCAGGGCACCGAGGTAGCCAAACCCGAGAGTACACTGGAATTTGAGAAGGATACCGCGCCGGTAGTGACCATCGCCCACTGGGTGCCCGCTACCCGGCAGATCATCGCCGATGCAGCCGTGCTCTCCAGCTACATCAACAGCCGCCTGGTTTACGGCCTCAAGCTCGAGGAAGAAGACCAGATACTCAACGGCAGCGGTTCCGGCGGGAACGTCTCCGGCCTGGTCACCGAAGCTACACCCTTCGATGACAGCCTACGCAGCGTCAACGACAACCTGGTGGATGTCATCCGCAAGGCCATTCTGCAGTCCGGCCTGGCGCAGTACCCCGTTACTGGTATCGTCCTGCATCCGACCGACTGGGCCAGCATCGAACTGCTCAAGGGCAGCGATCAGCGCTACCTCTGGGTAACCGTACCCGAGGGCGGCGTATCCAGGCTGTGGAGGGTGCCGGTGGTAGAGACCACCACCATCGCCCAGGGCAACTTCCTGGTAGGCGCCTTCTCACTGGGAGCCCAGCTATTTGACCGCGAGCAGGCCTCCATCCGCATCTCCGAGCACCACAGCGACTTCTTTACCAAGAACATGGTCGCCGTGCTCTGCGAGGAAAGGATAGCCCTGGCAGTCTACAGGCCCCAGGCCTTCATCTATGGCCCTTTTGAACAGGGCAGCTAACCAAGGGGGGCGGTTTAAAGCCGCCCCCTTTTCCGTTAAAAAGTTATGGACGTTTTAGTATTACCGGAGAGCAAAAGCCTTTATGGGCTGGAAGGTTTAATAAGGTTCGGGGAAGGTCTGCGCCTATCCTACCTGGCCTCCAAAGTTAAAAGCGGCGTGATCGTCGAGATCGGCAGCTTTAAAGGTAAATCAACCAGCTTCTTAGCGGCCGGCAGCCGGCACGGGAATGATGTCCCAGTTTACGCCGTGGACACCTGGGACCTGAGGGAGCAGTACGGCCAGCAAAAGTACCAGGCCAAAGAAACCCTCGAGGCCTTTCACCGGCAGACGCAGTCCTATTCCAAAGTGATCACAGCAATAAGAGGGTTTTCACAAGAGGTGGCCAAGACCTGGGACAAGGAAATCGGGCTACTGTTTATTGACGGCTGCCACTGGTACAAAGAGGCCTGGGCGGATTACCAAAACTGGCAGAAGTTCATCCCCATAGGTGGCATGATCGCCCTGCACGATTACCAGAACCCCAAAATCCAGATGGTGGTTGAGCGTATAAAGAGCCATGAGCAGTGGGTAAACTGGGAGGTTTACGGTAGGGTGA
Source organism: Chloroflexota bacterium (assembly GCA_026389675.1). Lineage (GTDB taxonomy): Bacteria > Chloroflexota > Dehalococcoidia > GIF9 > UBA5629 > CAIMUM01. Next base: position 2,029 of record JAPLHJ010000110.1, read on the forward strand.
TCTCAGCGCAGCGGGTTGCCAAATGAAATACAGGAAGATCGACTTCTATGCCCGGCAGCGCCACTTCATCGACCACCTGGTACCAATCTACAGGCAAATACCCGAAACAAACAGAGGTCAGTTAATAGTCACCACCTCTGAATTGCTCAAATACGCGGCTTCCATAGATGTCATAGCAGTCAAACTCAGCTCTTACTTAGACACTATTACACCACCCAGGGGGCCGCTGATAGTAGCCTCCATGGCATTCCCCATCAAGATGCTCACGCCCAGACGCAAGCTGGTACTACTCAACCACGGTGCCGGCCAATCCTTTATCGATAACCGGCACGTCAGCTATGCCGGAGGCAAAGGCAGAGGGTTAACCTATTTATTTATCGAGCCCGGAGAGCACCCGGCTTCAAGGGATGCCGAAACCTATCCAGGGTCAAAGATCGCGGTTGTGGGCTGTCCCAAGTTAGACACCTGGCATTCAAAGCCCAGGAAAAAGCGCAGCGATCCACCCGTGGTGGCCATCAGCTTTCACTGGGAGTGCA
>JAPLHJ010000088.1 GCA_026389675.1 Chloroflexota bacterium
AAAGACGCCGTATTTATGCTGGCCTCACTCTATGATCACCCAGGGCTGTACCTGGCTGCCCAATGCACCCGCTTTACTGAAATCAAAATTGGCGCAAAGAACCGGGAAATTCGTATTTTTCACAAAGTCCTCAAGTACATCATTGCCCTTATCAAACTCATGGTTGCCCAGGCACATGGCATCATATTTCAAGTACTCCATGTACCAGAGGTCGGCCTGGCCCTTATACAACGAAAAATATGGTGTGCCGGCAAAAACATCGCCCGCATCCAGCAGCAATTCATCCGATTGCGCATTTTCACTTCTCAAACGGGTGGTCAGCGTACACCTGGCGGGCACATTATCGAGGTGGGCGTGTGTATCATTAGTGTGCAATATGGTTAAATGCGCCGGACCTTCCGCAATATCCGGGCGGCAACCCGTAACTGATGCGATACAGGCGGCTGCCAGGATACAGCAGAGCAATAGTGCCGAAATATATTTCATCCGGGATCTCTCACATTAATTCGCATTCACGCACTTATTATCGATTTTACCATTTAACGCTTACCGGCCGCCATGTGCCAAATAGTCGACCACTGTGGATATTTATATCGATATTAGCGGCAGATTCACGGAAAGCAGCGAAATAAATATTTGAAGAAGTTATGAGGTATGACTTGGATAAATGTTAGACAGAAGTTAGAAAGAAGGGAAAGTTTACGATGCGCGCCTGGAGGGATTCGAACCCACGACCCCCGGTTCCGAAGACCGATGCTCTGGTCCGCTGAGCTACAGGCGCACGTATATCAAAACCTCCACTAAACCTCCCGGCCGTGACGCTCTACTGCCGCTCGAGCTAACCCAGGAGGTAGTACGGAACTCAGACTTCTCTTAGATCCTTCCCCGCACTTCTTCATATTCTACCAAATTAATGCAGCGCTGTACTTGGATTGATAGACCCCATAACATACTTGACAAAATATATAGTAAACTATACAATTAGTATAAGTAACATTACGGGGGGGACATAAAATGCAAATAAGTAAATTTGGTATTTACAAGGCGATCATAGCGGGCGGGTTGGGTATTGCTGTGGCAATTGCGATCGCTACTGACACAGCCCTGATCGCAGTAGTAGCAGTTGTTATAGCTATCGCACTTGCGTTTATTCTGGAACGCAATAACAAAGAGATCGTACGGGACGAGCGAATCTCGCAGATCAATGGGAAAGCTGCTTCTGCTTCTTTCTATAGCACGCTTATACTGGCGGCAGTCGCCTCATTGGGTACCGCTATTTTCCGTAACCAGTTGCCGGAGAACGTAGTTTTTGTTGGTACTGTCATGGGCTATTTTGTCTGTGTTGCATTATTGCTGCACATGGGTTTATACGCCTATTTCAGCCGGAAGCTGTAGGGTGCAACAGATGAAAAACAGGCTAAAGGTATATCGTGCCATGCACGACCTCACACAGGAGGCGCTGGCAGCTCAATTACGCGTGACCAGCCAGACGGTCATCTCCATCGAAAATGGTAAATACGATCCTTCTCTGCCGCTTGCTTTCCGTATTGCCAATCTTTTTAATGTAAGAATTGAGGATGTCTTTTTATACGAAGGTGAGCCGGGTGAATTTCGTGGCTATCCACCACCCATTTCTAAAAGGTAAAGCCTATATAGGGATATCGTCTTTGGAGTCTGATACTCGGTCCGCTGAGCTACAGGCGCATGACGAATTCGGTTAGGTTGTGAAGAAGGGATGGGGTGAGTGGAGGGATTCGAACCCTCGATAACCAGGGCCACAACCTGGCGCCTTAGGCCTCTGGGCCACACTCACCACAACGGCACAAATTATAGCGTAAGCGCAAGGGTTTTTGCTAATTCGTGAGATTGCTTCAGGCCTGTGGCCTTCGCAATGACATTGTTTCTGTTATCTATCATGCCTGTTTCTGAATGTGATGGCCTGTACCAGGGCCCAGACGAGAAAGGCGAAGATTAGGGCGATGAGCAGTCCGTTGGTGGCATTATCGGTGGGCAGACCAGCGTGAAAGGTCGCAGCCGGCTCATTTTCAGTGGTAAAAGCAAAGACCGGGCTGGGATCGCCGGGTATGGGCTCGACCGGTGTCACCTGCCAAAAATAGGCGGTCTGGTAGTCCAAACGCCAGGGGAGCTTGTACGCTGTGGCATTTACCGCCTGGTCTATAACCGGCTGGCTCAAGCCGGGGTCACGGGAAAGCACGAAGCGGTATGAGTTTGTGCCCTGCATGGGCGTCCAGGAGAAGCCCAGCGGGTAGGACGGCACATCGCAGGCCTCGTGACAGGGCTGTAGTGATTGTATACCCGGGTAAGATGAGGCCGCCACGGGAAAGCCGGCGCGGACGGTGAAGCTGAGAGCGTATGACCAGTGGCTGCGTATAACCTGGCCGGTGGCGGCCCTCTTAACACGCACGTGCCAGAAGTAGGTATGCCCGGCCTCGGGTAATAGCCCGGCGCCGATATAATAAGCCGGGTAGCGCAGGT
>JAPLHJ010000075.1 GCA_026389675.1 Chloroflexota bacterium
CCCGGTCATTTTATGCCGGTAAGCAGCCGGTTTATCTCGTCATATCATCAACGGAGGGTGAGCGCGCTTACAGTGTCACGGGCCGGGAGGTCTCTATTCAGCAGGTGATATCGGACTGTCCGGCGCTGGCGGCTGGTCTTGAGGCGTGATCTGTTCCCCTGTTCCAGCCGCATTGATTACAGGAACTGCATTGATTTTCCTGTAGCGTGGCGCCTTCCTGCGGTGCGCGTATTGACGTACCCCTGTAGTCCACAGCCCGGTGAAAAACTTGGTGTCCAGCGGATGCAGGAAATCGGCTGAATTAAGCAGGTCCCTTGAGGCGGCGTTGTCAAAATAGGCGACCTCTATGTGCTTGCCCATGTTCTTAACCACCCCCAGAGTGTAGCCGAAATCCGAGTCGCCGCTGACTAATATGGCGATATCGTAAGAATTGTTGGCGGCAAAGTAGAGCAAATCAGTGGCCAGCATGACGTCGATACCCCTCTCGACGGGGATGCCCTGCGACAGCTTGGTATTGCCCAGCCTCAGCTCAAGGTAGGGCGTCTTGCGCAGCGTCTCCAGGAATTCCTGTTGCTCACGTGAGCCATCAAATTTTTGCGCCGCATCCTGCAGAACATTGTAATAATAGGTCCTTATCAGGTGGCGGGCGCCGGTTAATTTCTTGGTGAACTCCGCGAAATTCAGGTCGACGCGCTTGAAGTTGTTTTTCAGGGAATGGTAAAGATTGCTACCGTCAATGAATATAGCAACCCGGTTACTCATTAGGGCCTCCTCTTGCTGATTACCCCGCCCTTATCTTTCGGCGAAATATATGCTCTTGAATTCACTTCTACCGGTATTATACTTGAATTCTTCAGTAAGTGTATATCATGGTGCTGTACCGGCGGCTTTCTCGGCCGTGTACCAGAGTTCCCGGCCGTCCGTTATAAACTCTACGTTGCCACGGTTGGCGGTAACGAATATATTGCTGTTTTCCAGGACGGCGTGCAGCCGGTCCAAAGTCTCTTTGTGGGGATGGCCGAACCTGTTGACGGCGCCGGCCGATATAATGGCCGCCGATGGGTTAACGATTTTGAGGAATTCGTCGGAAGTTGATCCCCGGCTGCCGTGGTGGGCGACTTTCAATACACTGCTGTGCAGATCTGCGCGGCAACCGGCCAGCAGCATTTCAGCATCCGCGCCTATATCGGCTGTAAGCAGGAAACTGACGTTTCCATAAACAAGCCTCAGCACTACGGAGTTATTGTTGATATCGTCGGATGTTCCGGTCAATAGTGCGGGTGGTGGACTGAGTACTTCCAGCCTGATATCTCTACCCAGGTTAAATTGCCGGCCGTCATGCAGTGTGTACAAACGGACATGACGGGTATTCAGAGCATTAATTATTTCGGTTGGCAGCAGCGCCTTGCTGGATGAAGGAGGGAGTCCCGCGGAATTTATATCATATTTTTGTAGTAGGTCAAGTGTACCTGAAATGTGGTCGGATTGAAGCTGAGTAAGAATGAGCAACTCGATCTTTCTATCCCAGAATGGCAGGGTTTTGCCCATCTGTGTGCTGCCGGATATGGGGTCGGGCCCGCTGTCGACCAGGATATTTTGTCCTTCAGGTGTCCTTATTAAGATGGCCTCGCCCTGGCCGACGTCGAAAATGGTTACGTGGAGGTTGCCGTCCGGCAGCATGAGCAAGGCTGTCCAGATTAATATATTGGCAGTCAGCAATGTGGCCAGCAGCCAGGGTACAAATGGCCTGAATGCATTGAACCGTAGCGATGCAAAATAAACGCGGGCTTTCAGATAGAGGTTTTTAATAAAACCTGTTATATCCTGACGGTAACGCAGGCATAGCAGCATCCCGGCAAGCACCACATAGTAGATGACGGCCTGCCACGGTTGCAGTTGAACATTTTGTATGTACGCTACAGGAATTGAACTGAAAACCTGCACCACCAGTAGAAAGTAGCTCAGCAAAAGCCAGGCCGTCCAGCCTATCGCTATGCCGAGCGGCTGCCAGATGACTCCCGCAATTGAGGTTATCATGGAGGTTATCATAATGCCGGGGAAGGAAGGCATGGTGAATAAGGTTGCCGGCGCGCTGACCAGCGAAAAAGCCTGGAAATTCATGGCCGTTATGGGCCAGGTAGCAACGACCGCGGCTATTGTTGCACCGAAGCTTATACCCATGAAGTTTTTCAGGTAGTAAATATATTTGCTGCTCTTGCCCGCCTGGGGCGGACCTGCGGAGTCGGTTAAATATGGTGTTATATATACCAGCCCCAGCATCGACAGGTAGCTTAATTGAAAGCTCACATCGCGCAGAACCGCCGGGTCAACGGCCGCCATCAGTGCCCCGGCCAGCGCCAGGGCAACGGGGCCGCTGCGCTGGCGTCCCAGCAGTTCAGCCAGCAGAAATACGCTGCCCATTATCGTTGCCCGCACCATGGTGGCCGGCATGCCGGTCAGGATGGTATAAAGCCATATCAAGGCCAGGGATATCCATATATACAGCCCGTTTTTCCTGCCGAAGATCCATATTACCGCAGTAAATATCATGCCCAGCACAATGGTCAGGTTCATTCCCGAGATGGCAATCAGGTGAGTTGTGCCTGTTGCGTAGAATGATTGCAGCAGGGAATCCGGCAGGCTGCCCCTCAGGCCGAGCAGTATCGCACAGGCCAGCGAACCCTGCGGTTCCGGCAAGCAGGCAGAAAGGCTTTCGGCCAGGCGCTCACGCAGCCCGTAAATCCAGGCCACGGGGGCAATGCCTTTGCCGGTATCCATCAATGTTGCGCCGGGGTAGTTGATTACGGAATAGATGCCCTGGTTCGCCAGGAAACCCTTATAATCGAAACCTTCGTATTGCTCAGGAGCCTCCGGCTTTCCGCGCAGCTCGAGCAGGTCGCCGTAATGATATTGCCGGTAAAACGGCACACGTACCAGGGCATTGCCGGTTATACCTGTGACATTACCGGATACACTTATTTCGGAGGCGGAGAATTTGAATTCCAGCGAAGAGCCCTTGACTTGCGGATAGTCGGCCACTATTCCCGTAATCTTTACATCACCCCGGCCATTGTAAAACTGCAGCATCGTGCCGTCCGCCGTATGCAGGCAGGATTGATACCGCAGTGCACCACCGGCAAGGGCGAGCAGGCAGACGGCTGCCATGATAAGCGCTTTCCTGTGGCGGCGGATAAAGATGGCAGAAAGGAAAAACGGAACAGGCACAGCCAGCAATAATACAGGCCAGGCCGATAGCGGGCCCATCAAAATACCTGTTAAAAGTGCGGCGCTGATGTAAAGCAGGGGCATGGGGGGTCAGTCCTCGACTGTAGCGTAATCCCGCACTTTATCCACCACCGATTTGCCGAAGCCTCCGATTTTCAGCAGGTCGTCCACGCTGCGGAAAGGGCCGTTCTTCGTACGGTAATCAACTATGAGCCTGGCCCTGCCCTCACCAATGCCCGGCAGCGCCTGCAGCATCCATGCATCGGCACGGTTCAGGTCGACCTTCTGAGGCCGGGCAGACTCGCCTTTTTCCGGCACATAGACAGACAGGCGGGTTGTATCAGCGTTATCTGAAATGCCTGCGGCCGATACCAGGGAGCTGAGAGTATCGCCGGCGCGTGAAGTGTAGGTGCCGGGGCGTGAGACGGCCCCCCTGATAGTGATATCTCCTGCTGCGGCCATGGGGTTGACCTCTTCGAGCTTAATTTCTACGGGCTGCAGGCGCGCCAGGCGGAAGGAGAAAAAGATCATAGCGGTGATAAGGCAGACTATTAGAAATACTGCTATAATAAGTGACATTTTCTCACGGATACCCGTCATTTCTTCCTCCTGTCCTGTATGATTAGGGTGTGCGCAGTGGTAGGATTTTAACACAAATGGAAAATATCAAGACGATAACAGTAAATAAGAAGGCCTACCATGATTACCATATCGTGGAAAGCTACGAGGCTGGCATTGTGCTCAAAGGCTCGGAGATTAAATCTATCCGGATGGGACGGGTGAATATCAGGGATGCCTATGCCCGGGCGGATAGAGGCGAGTTGTGGTTGTATAATTCGCATATCTCCGCTTACCAGGCCGGTGGGTTCAATACGCATGAGCCCGACAGGAAACGCAAGCTCTTGATGCATCGCAACCAGATAGCCGAATTGGACAGCCTGGCCAGCCAGAAAGGTTTGACTCTGGTGCCGCTGAAGATATATATTAAAGATGGTATCGCGAAGCTGGAAATCGGTGTGGGCAGGGGCAAAAAGCAGTACGATAAACGTGATGTCATTGCCCGGCGTGATACCGAGCGTGAGATAGACCGGGCTATGAAGACCAGGACCCGGAAAGAACGTTAACAACTTAATATTTATGGGGGCGCGTGGCTTCGACAGGGAAGAGCCCACAGTACGGCAGGCCGAGGCGCCATCTTCCTCGTAAATCAGGTGGCAAAACACAACTGCCAACGAAGCAGTTCCAGTAGCAGCCTAAAAGGCCGCTCGTCCAACCTCTCCTCGTCCCGGTGGGATTGGATTGGGCGACGAAATGCCGGGGTGCAATAGTCCCTATGCTGATAAGGACTGTTTAAGACTGATCAACTGGCCCGCTTAAACTCCGCCTGCAGAGGCTGAGCGGGCGAGATAAAAGAGCAGACTATGCCTGTAGAAGTGCTGGCAACTTTTTTCTGGACGGGGAGTTCGACCCTCCCTCGCCTCCACCAGGAAATTTAAAGCTAAAATCATAAGGATTTTAGCTTTTTTATATCTAAGAGGCGGGTTGTCAGACCCCCGAACTCCCCGTCTATTTATTAATTGATCGCATAAATGTAACTATTGCGTTATATTTTAGGTATATAGTAATCGTAATTTGTTGGGATGTGTTCGGTTCTAAGATCATGGGTGTGCAATTGAGATTGGCGAAAATCTCGCTGGTTCAAATCCACAATGGCCCACCATGAAGCTAAAACAATACCCACTCTGGACGGTTCCCGAACTTCCTTGGCTGCTGGCGATTAGCGAGACGGGTTAATCAAGTTCCAGCTTAACAAGGATCCACCATCGAATAAGGTGATGTAATTACCTGAAATTAGCTACAATTCAATCGGCTAAAACCGGGACCATTATCATTTTAGCTTCGGTGTTGGGCGTTAATATTACAATCGCCTATAGGGTAACATTTTCACTGAACAGTTAAGGGGTGACAAAATCATAGAACATTAACGATGCAAAACGGGCTCTTTTAATTGGGGGAAGCTAAGAGTATACTTCGTTTGTTTGGACATCGCGGCCTGAAACTGGATACGACTGATGAAGGTAAAAGCATACATAAGCCGGGTCTGGGGCTGCCGTGCCCATAGGGAAAAAACGGTGAAAAGTCATGGCATGACATGGGTGGCGATATCGTTAATCGCCATCCTGGCATCGCTTCTATATCCCGCAGCACCGGTTTATGCAGGCTCGTCGCAAACTTGGACCACGGAAGCTGACTTTGAGGCCGGCGTCCTCAACCAGGTCGACACATCATCCAACCCGGGTGCCGTGCTGCTGGCAACCCACGTTGATACCGGCACCGGCGCCTCCGGTTCCCTGGTGGTGAACGGCACGCGGACGGTGGACGACCGCAAAGCCGCCATATCCCAGACAAGCCCCTCGGGCGGCAATATCATATATGCCAGCACCGCGTCGGGGCCGTTTTCTGTCGGAGATGAAGTATTCATCATCCAGATGCTAGGCGCGGGGGCCGGAAAGTGGGAAACGAAGAACATACAATCGGTAAGCGCCGCGCAGATTGCCCTGACATCCAACCTGGCCAATACATACTCGGCCGGCGGTGGCAGCGCCGCCCAGGTGATCACGGTCCATCAGTACGAGAATGTAACCGTGAACAACGGGGGGTTGCTGACCTGCGATGCCTGGAACGGTTCTACGGGTAGTGTAGTTTTCTTCAGAGCGACCGGCACGGTCACGGTTGCCTCCGGCGGCCGGATCAGTGTTTCTGGAAAGGGCTTCGGCGGCGGCGGCGGCGGCTCCGGCGGTAATGGAGCCGGAGGGTCGGGCGGACACAGGGGAGGCAATGATGGTGGGTCATCGGGAACGGGTGGGGCGGGAGGCGCTGGTGGTACGAGTAGCGATCATTTAGTCGGCTTCCCAGGAGGCGACGGTGGGGCCCAGGGGGATGCGGGATATAATGGGAGCGGTACAACAGGCAGCGGACCCGGCGGAGGCGCTTCTGACACGGGCGGCGCCAATGACAGCACGGCCAGCCTGAGCATGATGCAGATGGGCGGCGGCGGAGGTGGTGGAAGCAGCGGAGCAGGAGGGTACGGCGCGGGCGGCGGCGCGGGCGGCGGCGCGAATCATTGGGGGATCCTATCCCCACCATACCCAATGCCGTCCGCCGGACAGGACGGAGCGAGGGGTGGGAATCCCGGCCAGGGTGGGCAGGGTGGTACCGGGGCAGGAATTATAATCATATATGCCAGGTCCATCGTCTCCAGTCAGCCGAGCTTCATGATTGCCAATGGAGGGAACGGAACAGGCGGTGGCAGCGGCGCGCAGGGTGGAGGCGGCGGAAGTGGCGGCTCTGGAGCCGCAGGGTGCAACCTAGACGACGCTAGCGGCTTCGGAGGATCCGGCGGTAGAGGAGGTGGTGGAAACGGTCGCGATGGTGGAGGTGGTGGAAACGGCGGCGCCGCGGGCGGCGGAGGAACGGTGTGGCTGGCAGCTGCCAACATCAGTATTCCGGGAAACGGAGTATTGGCAGTAGGGGGCTCGGGCGGATCCGGCGGAAGCGGTGGAAGCGGCGGGCCCGGTGGAAGTGGCGGAAGCGGCGGCTGTTGGAATGGTGGGACTTGCTATAATGGCGACAGCGGTGGAAGCGGCGACCCGGGTTCCATGGGATCTACCGGTGGCGCGGGGGGCTGGGGAGCAATCCGCCTGGACTATGCTACCCTGACCGGATGGACGAACCCCGGCCCGGGCTACACGTCGGGCCTCTATGATTCCGGCGGGACAATAGCCTCCGACGTTCTGGATACGATCTATGCAAACACTACGTGGGTTGACCTGGTCTGGCAGGAGACGATTCCGTCCAGCACTGATATTACTTTCGAGGCCAGGGCCAGCAATACAGCCTTTAACAAAGGTGATGCCGCGCCCGCCTGGACTTCGGTAGGCGGCAGCAGCCCGGTGACCTCCGGCCTGCCCATTGGGCGTTACATGCAGTGGCGCTCCACGCTGAGCTCGACAAATTCATTTAATTCTCCGATATTACATCAGGTCACGGTCGACTACAGCAATGTGCCGCTGGTTGATACCGGCAGCGCCACGTCCATCGGCCAGTCATCTGCCACGCTGAACGGGAATCTTACTTCGCTGGACCCTGCTCCCAGCGTCATGGTCTCCTTTGAATACGGAACTGTGTACGGATCGTATCCCTCGGAGACGACCCCTCAACCGATGAGCGCGCCGGGCGCATTCCAGGCCCCTATCTCCGGCCTTCTTAACTACACGACTTATCACTATCGGGCCAAGGCTACTTCGACTCAGTGGGGCACGGGCTACGGGCAGGACACGACCTTCGACACCTCCGGTCCACCTGTGATCTCAACTGTCGCCGCAGATTCCATCGGCACTACTTCGGCCCGTCTCAATGGGGCCGTGAACTACTACCCCAGTACCTTTATGGATGGGTACTTCACCTGGGGCACAGACCCGGCCGACTTGGACACCCAGACTGCAACCCAGCCTAATGTCCAGACAGGGTTTAGCCAGACGATCTACGGCCTTTCCCCCGGCACGACCTACTATTTCCAGGCGTGGGGGCAGGACGATATCGGTACCTACGCTGGCAGCATCCTGAGTTTCACGACTCAAGGATCGTTGCCATCGCCATCGGTTTCCACAAGCGGCGCAACCTCTGTAACGTCCAGCTCGGCCAAGCTGAACGGCTCTCTTTCTGACCTGAACGGCGCCGGCGAAGTAAACGTTTACTTCCAGTACGGTACTACGGACGGTGGGCCGTATCCCAACTCGACGACAGCCCAACCCTATGATATGCCAGGCACCTTCACGGCTCATCTGACAGGCTTGAGCGCCTATACTACCTATTACTTCAGGGCAGTGGGTGACGGCATCGGCGAGGGCGCAGGCATCGGCTACGGGAACGAGATGAGCTTCACCACATCCGGGATCCCGCCATCAGTTTCCACGGGGAATGCCACCTCCGTGACCACGAACTCCGCCACGCTGAATGGCACTCTGACAAACCTTGGTGCCACCGACAATGTCAGCGTTTCCTTCCAGTATGGAACAGTTCAAGGGGGGCCGTATCCCAACTCTACTACGCCCCAGGGCATGACATCGCCCGGCCCGTTCACGGCCAATCTGACTGTCTTGAGCGGCAATACTACCTACTACTTCAGGGCAGCGGGGTTTACTCGGCAACGGTAAACGGCACTCTGATAAATCTTGGCACGGCTGGCACAGTGAATGCGTCCTTCCAGTACGGGACAACGCACGGTGGGCCATATCCCAACTCCACTTCACCACAGGCCATGACGTCCCCCGGGCCCTTTACAACCAGTCTGACCGGACTGGGCGCCAACACCACCTATTATTATCGTGCCGGCGGAGACGGCGGAGCGCATGGAGCCAGCTATGGGAATGAGATGAGCTTCACCACATCACCGATCCCACCCACGGTCTCCACAGGGAGTGCCACGCTCGTAACATCGAACTCGGCGACGTTAAACGGCGCCCTGTCCAATCCGGGCACGGCAACTACCGTAAATGTGTACTTCCAATACGGGACGGCACATGGCGGCCCGTATCCCAACTCAACACCTCTCCAGGCAATGACGTCCCGGGGTCCCTTCTCGGCCACACTGACCGGGCTGTCAGCCAATACAACATACTATTACCGGGCAGCTGGCAATGCGGGTGCGCAGGGGTCCAGCTATGGAAATGAGGTAAGCTTCACGACATTGCCAATTCCACCTTCGGTATCCACTGCAGGCGCCACCGGCATAACGTCGAGCTCTGCCATTTTAAACGGCCAGGTAACAGCTATGGGAACTGCCCCTACGGTTCGCGCCTCCTTCCTGTGGGGAACGGACCAGGCCAACCTGAATAATGAAACGGCGACACAAACGCTGGCTGCGCCGCTTGGATTCAACGCAGCCTTGAGCGGATTGACTGCCGATACCACCTACTACTTTCAGGCCAAGGCAAACGGCGGAGCGGCAGGCACAGGCTACGGGGCGATCATGGCATTTACCACGTTCGACATCCCTCCTGCGGTATCTACGAATGGGGCCACAGGCGTAATGGCAAATTCGGCTATGCTGAATGGCACACTACAATCGTTGGGGACCGCCCCCGCGGTAAATGTCTCATTCCAGTATGGAACTGCTTCGGGAGTCTACAGCGCGGAAACTGCCACACAATCGAGGACTTCAACCGGCGGTTTCAACATCACCGCCGGGGGGCTGGCAGCGGCCACTACCTACTATTTCAGGGCCAAAGCCGATGGAGGAGTGCATGGTATCAGCTTCGGCACTGAGGAAGTGTTCACCACCTCCAGTATCCCTCCCTCGGTCACGACGGACAATACCAGCAATTTGACAACCATATCAGCCGCGCTTAACGGCACGCTGATTTCGCCTGGCAGCGCAACAACTGTCCAGGTGTCTTTCCAGTACGGCACCACTCAGAACGGCCCGTATACGAATGTATCGGTGGTGCAGGCAAAGACGGCCGCAGGGACATTCCAGATCCCTGTGACCGGTTTGACGCCCGCTACCACATATTATTACCGGGCCAAAGCCGATGGTGGCACGAACGGCACAGGTTACGGGGCGGAGAAATCCTTCTGCACGGGGATGTTCACGCCGTACGTAGTGACTGCCCCGGCTACTGACCAAACTGATAACTCGGCTACCTTGAACGGCGACCTTTCCCTGATGGGATCCGCTACGACGGTAAATGTGTCATTCGTGTACGGCACAGTGCACGGAGGACCCTATCCCAATGCCACAACACCCCAGGCCATGACGGCAACCGGGCCCTTCCAGGCAGCAGTTTCTGGCCTGACCCCGGGTGTTACATATTATTTTAGGGCCAGGGGTGATGGCGGCGTGTACGGCATAATGAACGGGGACGAGATGTCATTTACAACCTCCAGACATCCGCCACTTGTTTCCACTTTGGCTGCCTCTGGCACAACAAGCGAAAATGCAACGCTGAATGGCAGCCTGGTCACTAAAGGAGACGCTACAACAGTAACAGTATCGTTTGTATGGGGAAAACAAGCTGGCGGGCCTTACACTGACACAACACCGCAACAGGCCATGGCAGGTGCCGGCCCATTCAATGCTGTGATAACCGGCTTGACCGGCAACACCACCTATTATTTCAGGGCCAGGGGAATTGGAGGAACCGTCGGTGGCAGTTATGGAGTGGAATGCCATTTCACGACCCCCCAGGTTCCGCCCAGTGTTGCCACAGATCCCGCAACCAATGTTACGCCAGCCTCAGCCACGATGCGGGGGTTCCTGGACTCGTTGGGTACTGCCCCGACGGTCAACACCCGGTTTGAGTGGGACGTGACGAAAGGGGGCCCGTACCTGAATACGACTCCTCTTCATGCCATGGGCTCACGGGGTTACTTCCAGGCAAATATCATCAGCCTATCGCCCTTGACGACCTACTATTTCCGGGCGATGGCGGACGGCGGGCAAGGCAGCGTTGTAGGAGATGAGTTTAATTTCACTACGGGGGCTACTCCCCCGTCAGTATCAACAGGTGGCGCAACGGCAGTGTTAGCCGACTCGGCTACTCTCAATGCTACACTGCACTCACTCGGGACCGCGACCGCGGTCAATGTTGCTTTCCAGTACGGCACCCGTTCCGGGGTTTACACCGAACAAACCGCTTCCCAGTACTCAGGTTGATTTCTCGGCTAATCTTGTCGGCCTTCAACCTCACACCACATACTATTACCGCGCGATAGCCAATGGTGGTGAGAACGGCTCCGGCTATGGTCTGGAGCATTCTTTCACTACCGGTTTCCTTCCGCCAAAGGCCACCACCGACGATGTTAGTGAAAAGGATACTGACACCGCAATGTTGAACGGCAATCTGGATGACCTGGGATCCTCCACTACCGTGATGGTCTCCTTCTGCTACGGGACGACGCCGGGCGGCCCTTATCCTCAATTCACTGCGCCCGGGTCAATGACCCACACTGGAACATTCAACGCCGGGCTCACCGGCCTGTCGCCTTTCACTACCTACTACTACAAGGCCGTGGCAGACGGCGGACTTAACGGGACAGGCTACGGCGCTGAGAAGAGCTTTACTACGAACCGTTTGCCCCCGGTGGTCGAGACCGAAGGCGCCAATGACATCACGACCAACGCCGCTACCCTTAACGGGGATCTGTATTTGATGGGCACGGCTCCGATAGCGGGCGTGTACTTCCAGTGGGGCGCCGCAAAGGGTGGCCCTTACCCTAACCCAACGCCATCAGAGAATATGAGCAACCCGGGGCCTTTCCTGGCCCGCCTGACCGGCCTGACTCCTCACACCACCTACTACTACCAGGCCGTTGCGAACGGAGACGGCCCCGCTTACGGCGATGAGCAGGTCTTTACTGTGGGCTCCTTTCCACCGTCAGTGATAACCAATACCGCCAGCGGAATTGCTACCGGCTCAGCCACACTCAACGGCGACCTGCGTTTTCGGGGATCGGCAACTATGGTCAACGTATCGTATGAGTGGGGCACCAAGCAGGGAGGCCCTTACACGAACAAGACTCCACCGCAGGCCACGGCAGCCACAGGGGCCTACCATGCCAATATATCCAGCCTGTCGCCCTTTACCGCTTACTACTTCAGGGCAAAAGCGGAAGGTGGGATATATGGGGCAAGCCATGGCCAGGAAATGAGTTTTATTACTTCCAACGTTCCGCCGGCGGTGGCCACTGGCAACGCCACAA
The DNA here is from genome assembly GCA_026389675.1 of Chloroflexota bacterium. Lineage (GTDB taxonomy): Bacteria > Chloroflexota > Dehalococcoidia > GIF9 > UBA5629 > CAIMUM01. The sequence goes on from JAPLHJ010000075.1 coordinate 11,989, forward strand.
ATATTACGACAAACACAGCCAGGTTGAATGGAGGCCTGTCGTCACTGGGATCTGCTGCGCTGGTCAATGTCTCCTTCCAGTGGGGTACTTCGCCTGCTTCGTACACCCATGAAACCGCGGCACAGGCCATGACGGTGGCCGGCAGCTTCTGGGCGGACCTGGCGGGGCTTTCCCAGGGTACGACCTACTATTTCAGGGCAAGGGCTGTTGGCAACGCCACCACAATCTACGGAGTTGAACAAAACTTTACTACACTTAATCCCGTTCCACCGCCTCCACCGCCACCGCCGCCGCCGCCTCCTCCTCCAACTCCACCAAACCCATTGATAGGTACGGGTACGCCGACATCACACGGCTCTTCTGTGCCTGGCATCGCATCAACGACGCAACCGGTGTCTCTTCCCATTATCATAGTTCAAAGCGCCTCGCTATCCTCATCTAAAGTATCACCCGGAACACCTGTAACGGTAACCGCCAATGTCTCAAACAGGGGGACTGTCAATGGTTCAACCAGCCTAAAGCTATATGTCAATGGCGAGGAAGATTCCAGCCGGGGCGTCACGGTGGAAAGCGGCGGCAACAGGGCGGTTTATTTCACCGTAACCAGGAGCCAACCGGGGACCTATAGTGTTTACATAGGTGGTGTAGAGGCTGGAAGCTTCGTGGTGGCTGAGTACATTTCCCCTGATACCATCCTGCTTACCAGCCTTCTCCTTATCCTCGCTTCGTTGGTACTCGCACTTATCTATGTGTGGAGAAAGAGGCGGCAGGAGTATTGATGTGATAGCTAATGCGCATCAATTGGACTGAAATCCTGAAACCAGATGCTTTAGGAATTACAGCAGGATTAAGTTGCCTTCAGCGAAACGGGCATCTGGTCGGCACTGATGCCACGCTGTCCCAATGCAAATCTTTCTGTTTACATTACACTTTATTACATGGCCAATAGGGCTGACAGTGATGCCGTTTCAGTTACTCTTAGTTTTTACTTCAGTTACTGTGAAATGCAATGAGCAATTGCTGGAGCGCTGGAATAAGCTTTTGGCGCTCAAACAGAAGTTCGGGAACCGTCCAGTATCCCCCACCATGCAATCAGGTGATATTATGGCCGTCACACCAATCAGTTATCCTATAATCTGGGCATTATTTTCGAAAAATCGGGCAATTGTTGCCTTATCTATTTTTCCTTCCGCCGTACGAAGAACGATCTCCTCTAAATCATTCTCATCCGCATGAATGTCTATTCCATTGATCATGAGAAAAACAATTGATGCCACAGCGCCTGTGCGCTTGTTGCCGTCAATGAATGGATGATTCCGAATGATGTGGAAAAGATAGGCAGCTGCCATTTCGTAAATATCAGTATGGAGATAATTCCCATCAAAAGTTGCAGAAGGCATGGCGACGGTGGACTTCAGTATTCCAATGTCGCCAATGCCGGGGCGACCACCATACCGTTTAATCTGGTCATGATGAATTTCTATAACCTCGTCAAGTCCCAGAAAAACAGGCTCCATCAATGTGCGAGCCTATTCAGCGTACGCCCATACCTGGCATTGGTTTTTTCAAGCGCATCCTTAAACTGGCGTCTCCGTTTTTCATCTCTTACCGGTGTGATCAGCAGCAATGAACCGTCCGTCGAAATCTCCAGCGGTGTTTCGCTATCTATGTTTAGAAGCTCAATAACGCCTTTGTCTAAAACAAGAGCCAGACTATTACCGTGCCTGGTAAGTTTTTTAAGCATAATTCATGCCCCCGTAGAGTTACTACTTTGTTATGACATTGTAATAACTTAGTGTAATTTTGTCAATTCAATTTGAAGTTAAAAACTCTTGTGTATGTGGCAACCATAACCTACATAGATTTACCGCGGGCGCTGACAGGCCAGACCACTTCGACCTTCTCATTGCGAACGCCAACGTACCAGTCGTGGACATTGCAGGTCGGGTCGCAATGACCGGGGACCAGGCGCAGTTTATCCCCGACCTTCAGTGCGCCGTTTGGATCTATGATCACACCATGCTCGTCCGCCGCTCCCAGGTACGTCAGGTCCGTACGGCCGAAGACAACCGGCAAACCCGAGTCCATCGACTGCACCTTCAACCCTGCGTCGCAGATCGCCACGTCCGGCTTTTTATGACTGATTATCATTGTCAATATGAATAATGCATTCTCCCACTCCCCCTGGTCGATTTGCTTGCCGTCCTTGTCGAGGTCGAGCCCATAGTCGTGATCCATGAAGGCATAGGAGCCGCACTGCAGTTCGTTGTAGACCCCGGAATTGCCCTCGAAATAGTAGCTGCCGGTGCCGGCGCCGCCGACGATGTCGCACGTCAGTCCCTCTTTCTTCAGCGCCTCCTTAGCATCCCGTGCTTTAGCAACTGCGACATCAGTCCACGTCTTGCGGTCTTCGTATTTGCGGAGGTGCTGCGCCATGCCCTGATAGGCCTGGATGCCCGAGAATTTCAGCCCTGGCGCCGCATCGATGGCTTTGGCAATCTCCACTACCTCGGGGATGGTCGACACGCCTGCCAGACTGGTGCCGCAATCAATTTCCACGAGGCATTCGAGCTTTGTGCCATGTTTCTGCGCCGCCTCAGAGAGGTCAGCTGCGTTGGCCATATCGTCCACGATGACGATGGTACGCGTGCCGAATTTCGGAATGCGGGCCAGGCGATCGATTTTGGCGAGGTCACGAATTTCATTCGTCACCAGGATGTCCTTAATTCCACCGCGGGCGAAGACCTCCGCCTCCGCAACTTTCTGACAACAGATACCGCAAGCATTGCCGAGCTTCATCTGCAGTTTCGCCACGTCTACGGATCGATGCATCTTGCCATGTACACGATGACGCACGCCCATTTCCTTCATCAGCTTGCCCATTTTCACTATGTTGCGTTCCAGCGCGTCGATGTCCAGGATCAGGCAGGGCGTTTGGATTTCGGCTGCAGTCATACCTGGAAGAGCGGGCACGTCGTAACCGACGTCGAGCCCTTTGAGATTCTCCGGTTTATTCATTTATCTTCCCTCCTTTCCCCAAAACCTGGATATAAACGACGGATAATTTTACTATCTTAAAAGGAAAATTTCATTTCAACCGGATTTTAGTCCAATCTACCGCAGAATTACACCAATGAAAATTAAAAGCTAAAATCCATAGGATTTTAGCTTTTGTATTTAATCGGTTAGTGGAGTTTGGTTTTTTAGAACCCGCCACTTCTAATTGCAATCTTTATTTCTTTAGTGGAATCCAGGTACTGTCACCCCATGCGCTTGCACACCCTGTAGCAGTATTACTGTTACCCCAGGTCCCTTTACTGGCGCCTGTTCCACCCAAATTGCTGTTGCCCCAGGACGACAAATAGGGTAAGCCCTCATTTTGAGGTCCGGCCGCTTTGACAGGGGTCGCATTATACACAAGAACATTTGCCAGACAGAAAACCGCTGCAATAATTAGAATAACCAGATATTTATGTGATTTCATGACTTTTCGCTCTCTTCTTATAAAAGTTACCAAATATTAAAATCGACTTTTGACATAATTCATCTTGCCGCTGATCAGTTACCTATGATTTTTCCACTGTAATTATGCTCGATCCAAAGCTGTAAAGCCTCGATAAATACTTGAGCCATACTCTTGCCCTGCATTAATGCCAGTCCCCTGGCCTGTGTTCTGAGCTTTGCCAGTTGGGGAAATTCTTTTGACCTGTATTCAATTCTTGACATCTATGACAATTCTCCTGTAGCGGTATTAAAGAACCATGCTTTTCTTTGAAGTTTTTTCACGTTGTTTTCCTTAACTCGAGTTCTTTGTACACAGTTTAACACTACTGTATGAACCGGTGATGAAGGGAACATGAACGCACAGTTTAACACTACTGTATGAACCGGTGATGAAGGGAACATGAACGCAGGATGAATTACGTTTCAGAATTCCAGGGCGTATATCCTTTACATTGCCGTAGTTTAGCCGGCATTGTACAGCCGGTATTTATGACTGACAGGTAAAAGGTCTATTTGATGGCTGTATAGACAGCTGCGGCGCCGAAGAAAAGTCTTTTTGCCGCAGCCCGTTTAAAGCCTGCCTTCAAGAGGAATCCCTGCATTTCCACAGCGGAATAGAAGTACCGGGCTGATTCTGCCAGGTAGCGGTAGGCCCCTTTATTCCCGGAGATGAGATATCCGATGGGAAAGACCCACAGCCTCAGGTAAAGATGGTCGAGGAAGCGGATGAAAGGCGAGGTGGGCTGGCTGCTTTCAACAATGACGAACCTGCCGCCGGGTTTCAGCACCCTGAGTATCTCCTTCAAATAAGTTGGAGTCAGAGGGTTCTTGTAGGTGAGATTGCGGAATGCAAAGGAAATCCCGATGCAGTCGAAGTAGTAGTTGGAGAAAGGCAGCCGTGCTACATCAGCGTTGATAAAGCGTATGTTTTTTCCCTTTGCTGACGAGGATGCTTTGGCTGCCGCTATCTCCAGCATGGGCTGGCTGTAATCGGCGCCGGAAATTTCGGGGGTATATTGAGCAAGTTCGGCGATGGTAATGGCGAGATCCCCGGTGCCGCAGCAAATGTCCAGTATACGGGCAGGCCTGTCCTGCAGGCATGCCTGGGCGGCTTGCCTGCGCCAGCCATTATCCATGCCCAGCGTGATGACGTGGTTTATCAGGTCGTAGCGGCCGGGTATGCGGGTGAAGATATGATACAAGGGACGGACGGTCTGAGGCTTGCCTGGATCAGCAGATATCACTTATTTACCTATACCTTGAAAAGGACGGATAGGATGTAGCCCGCGCCGATCAGCACCTGTGTCAGCAGGACGACCATAACATTGCAGGCCAGGGCGGGTATGAGCCGGTCTCTCTCTTTGTAGTGGAACGAGCCGCGTATAGCTTTAACTGCCAGGGGCAATGTCAGCAGGGCCAATAATGTGAATACAGGCATTACTTTGAATATGACGGCCAAGATGATCCAGATATAGACCATGGCTGTAAATACAGTGTAAAAAATGGCCGCCCCGCGTCCACCCATGGTTATCGGCAGTGTTTTTCTATTCGCCACTTTATCGGCCTCTATGTCGGGGAATTCATTGAGCAGCAGCAGGTTATGTACCAGGAAACCGGATGGAATCGAGGCTATCACCGCATGCATGGTATACATGCCTGTCTGCGAGAAATACATGCCGAGCACGGGCAGGACCCCCAGGCCCAGGAAAGGCGACCATTCTGGCCAGTAAAATTTCTGTATCAGCGGGCTATATAAAACGATGCAGGCCGCTGCCACGATTATAAGCGGCAGCAGCAGCCAGCCTTTGGTAAGTATGAAGTAAATGCCTATGGGGATTGTCAACAGCAATGTGATAATACCTATCCAGAGCACCTCGCGCGGCGATAACAACCCATCTTTGAGCATCCCGCTTCCGCCGCTGAAGGGAGTCCGGTCGGTGACCTTGTCGATTCCGCTCCTGTAGTCGAAGTAATCATTGAGGGTATTTACGCTCGTATGCGCCAGGATCAGGCCGAATGTGGCAAGCAGCGCGTCGCCGATATTAAAGAAACCATCGTACCAGGCAATGCATGTCCCCGTCAGGCCGAGAACAACTGAAAGTATCAGGAACTGCGGCCGTGTCTCCAAAAAATATAGCTTTGCTTTCATATTATTTGGCGAGATGTGGAGGATTATAGCAGAAAAAAACCGCGCACTGAAAAAGCCCCGCCACGGTCATTATTTTGGTGTAGGTTCTACCAGGGGTCGATAAATGCGCGATCCTTATCGCTTAAGTAAGAATTTGATACTGACTTTAGCCCGCGCATTATCCAGCGGCGTGTTTCGGCCGGGTCGATAACGGAGTCTATCTCCAGGTAGGATGCCATATTCATGGCCTTGCCCATGGCGTAGGCCCCTTCCACGAAGAATTTATAGGTCGCTTCGCGTTCAACAGGGTCTTTGATGGCCTCAAGCTCTTTCCTGAAGCCGTGCCTGACAGCCCCTTCCAGCCCCATGCCTCCGAATTCTCCCGTCGGCCATGAGGCGGTGAAGAACGAGTCATGGAAACCACCTGCCGACATGGCCATGGCGCCGAGGCCGTAACCCTTACGCAGGACCACAGTGAAGAATGGGACCGTGGTATGCGCCCCGACCACGAACATACGGCAGACATGCCGGACCTGGGCACGGACCTCTACCTCGGGACCGACCATGAAGCCCGGCGTATCACATAACGACAGTATAGGCAGGCGGTGCACATTGCAAAGCTGCATAAAGCGTGCGGCCTTATCAGCGTCTTCCGCTTCAATCGCTCCGCCCATGTGCCTGGGATCGTTGGCCATTACGCCCAGGGGCCTGCCTTCTATGCGCGCCAGTGAAGTAACCATGCCCGGACCGAACTGCGGTCGAAGCTCGAGCACGCTGCCGGTGTCCGCCAGGTTCTCGATCACGGCCCGCACGTCATACACGCGCAGCCTGTTCTCGGGTATCAGCCAGCGCAGGCGGCGCTGGTCGGCGGCATCCCAATGCGTTACCTCTCCCTGGAAATAGGAGAGGTACTTTTTAGCTACGGACACCGCCTCCTTCTCATTTTCAACGGCGATATCTACGACGCCGTTATGCGTCTGCACGTCGATGGGGCCGATATCTTCCGGCCTGACAACACCCAGCCCGCCGCCTTCGATCATGGCCGGGCCACCCATGCCAATATTGGAGCTCCTGGTGGCGATGATCACGTCACAGCAGCCGAGCAGCGCGGCATTGCCGGCGAAGCACGGCCCTTCCACGATACCTATTACGGGAGCCTTTCCGCTCAATGCGGCAAAACGGCTGAAGGTGGTTAGATCCAGACCGGCCACCACGTTGGCATCCGTATCTCCCGGCCGGCCGCCGCCGCCCTCGGCAAAGAAAACGGTCGGCAGCCGCCACTCGTTGGCGATATGCAGCATCCTGTCCATCTTCTTGTGGTTCATCAAGCCCTGTGTGCCGGCCAGCACGGTGAAATCGTAGGCCAGCACCATGCAGCGGGCCTTATCCTCAGCAAAGTTATCACGGTTGACCGTGCCGATGCCGGCGATCAGCCCGTCCGCCGGTGTATTCTTGATCAGGTCATCCAAGGAGCGCCTGCTGCGCTGCGCTGCGACGGCCAGCGGGCCATACTCGATGAAGCTGCCGGGGTCGCAGAGGTCGTTGACGTTCTCACGGGCGGTGCGGCGGTTCTTGCTGCGCCTTTTGGCAACGGCCTGGGGACGGTTTTCATCGAGGGTAAAGGCATGCTGTTCTATTACCCCGGCCAGGTCGGGGCGGATAACATCCAGGTCGATATCCGCTTCCTTGGCCTTTAAGCCGGCTGACACCTCAGCTTCTTCGAGAAACATGAGGGGAGTGCCGCTGTTTACAGTATCGTTAAGCACCACGCAAATCGAGCGCACATAGCCGCTGCGGTCCGCCGTTTGCCCGGCCACCACCGCGTCGCCCTCGATAACTTCTATGTTCACCACGCAACCCTGCATAGGTGTGGTGACCGCCACAGTGCCGGCCGGCCCGGTAGCCAACTTCGCCGCCGAGGTATTTTTATTGAGGGTACCTGTTTCAAAAAAGCTGGCACGGTCAGCTTCCGGGACTGCAGCCAGCTGGGCGGCATGTTCCTCGATGAAACCGGTGTAAATATCGTTGACTGCTATCTCCGGCCTGCCTAAAACGTTGAGCAGGAAGGGGATGTTGGTCTGAACTCCCTCAACGCGGAATTCCCGCAGCGCCCGTTCGGCCTTGCGGATAGCGGCGGCATAGTCCGCTGATTTTGAGCTGACGACCAGCTTGGCCAGCAGCGAGTCGAAGGCCGGATTGGTGGTGTACCCGCTGTAGCCGTAGCCATCAACCCTGATGCCCGGGCCGGATGGCGCTTCATAAACAGTCAGTGTGCCACTTTGGGCAATAGCCTTTCCAGCAGTGTCCATGGTCTCCAGGTTGATGCGCATTTGCACGGCATAGCAGTGTGGATG
>JAPLHJ010000183.1 GCA_026389675.1 Chloroflexota bacterium
CTTGGCGCAGCCGATGCCCTTGGCGTAAGCCAGCGCCTGCGCCTTGGCCTTGCCCGAAGGGTCCTGGTGAACCGCTATGATGGCGGGTGGGCCGGATTTCTCCACGTAAAGCTGCCGGACCATGTGGCCCGGGCACTTGGGTGCGATCATGGAGACGTCCACGTAGTCCGGCGGCACGATCTGGCCGTAATGGATGTTGAAGCCGTGTGCGAACATCAGCGTCTTGCCCTTGGCCAACTGGTTGGCGATGGACTCCTTGTATACCATGGCCTGCAACTGGTCGGGTACCAGCATCATGATGACGTCGGCCCTTTTAGCCACGTCGGCCGCGTCCGAAACGTCGAAGCCCGCCTTTTTGGCGCTGCGGTGCCCCTCCGTGCCTTTGGCCTCAGCTACGATAACCTTGAGGCCGCTGTCGCGCAGGTTCTGGGCATGGGCATGGCCCTGGCTGCCGTAACCTATAATGCCGATGACCTTGTTTTTAAGCAGGGCCAGGTCCGCGTCTTTCTCGTAATATATTTTCACTTTGATACCTCCTGTCTGAGTAATAATTAATTCATTTTGGCGGCGAATTTAGGAGCTTCGCTGACAGCTACCAGTCGGGCAGGATTTCCTCTTCCGGCGGGGCCTGCTCGATCGCCTGGCGCAGCGGTTTATGCTCCTCGATGGTGAGCGGGCCTGAGCCACCGCGCGGTAGCGCGATGGTGCCCGTCCGTGACATCTCCCTGATGCCGAAGCCCCGCAGCAGCTCGATGAGCGTATCCACCTTGTCCTGCGTGCCGGTGACGACTAATATCAGCGAATCAGGCGAGACATCGACGATGTTGGCGCGGAATATATCCACTATCTGGATGATCTCGCTGCGTGTGGAGGGTGTGGCGCGCACCTTGATCATGGCCATCTCGCGCGCCACCGGGTTCTCTCCCGTGATATCCGCTATGCGGATGACCTCTATGATCTTGTCTAACTGCTTGCGCACTTGTTCCACGTTGGCGTCGTCGCCTTCCACCACTATGGTCATGCGTGACAGGTGGGGCTGTTCGATGTGCCCCACAGCGATGCTCTCGATATTAAAATTGCGCCGCCTCAGCGTGCTGGCGATGCGGTTGAGCACACCCGGGCGGTCCTGCACCAGTGCTACTAATATGTGTTGCCTGATCAATTAACTGTCTCCATATTTATTAGCCTGCGCCTATTTTTTCAAGCTTCCCAGCGGGCTGGGCATCTCCAGGAACTCGACGATGGTCTTGCCCGGCGGGACGAAGGGGTACACGTTTTCTTCGGGCTCGACGACAAACTCGATGAGGAAGGGCCCCTTATGCTCCATGGCCTTGTGGATGGCCGGCCTGACATCTATCTTCTTGCTCACGCGCACGCCCTTCATGCCGTAAGCTTCCGCTAACTTGACGAAATCGGGGTTATAGAGCTGGGTGCCGAAATAGCGCTTGTTGTAAATGAGCTCCTGCCACTGGCGTACCATGCCTAACCAGCCGTTATTGAAGACGGCGATGTTGATATCCAGGTCTTCCTGCACCATGGTGGCCAGCTCCTGCACGGTCATCTGGAAGCCGCCGTCGCCGGCTATGCACCAGACCGTTTCATGGGGGCAGCCCACCTTGGCCCCTATGGCCCCGGGCAACTCGAAGCCCATAGTGCCCAGGCCGCCCGAGGAAACGAAGCTGTTGGGTTTGTCGTAGAAAAAATACTGCGCGGCCCACATCTGCGCCTGGCCAACGCCCGTGACTATGATGGTATCCCCTTTGGTGGCCTCGTGTATCTGGCGGATGATGTATTGCGGCAGCACTCCTTCATGGTCGCGCACCTCGGTAGCCGGGTGCTGCGCCCGCCAATCGTCTAACTGCGACAGCCAGCCTATATGGTCACGTTTGACTATTTGCTTGTTAAGCACCTGCAGGACGTTTTTGACGTCGCCCACTATGGGCACTTCCACCTTGAGGTTTTTGCCTATCTCCGCTGCGTCCACATCGATATGCACGATGCGCGCCTGCGGCGCGAAGGTGCTCACGCCGCCCGTCGCCCGGTCATCGAACCTCATGCCGATAGCGATCAGCAGGTCGGCGTTGTGTATGGCCTTATTGGCATATCCCATCCCGTGCATGCCCAGCCACCCATAGCTCAGCACGTGCGATTCGGGGAAGCACCCGATACCCAGGAAAGTGGTGACCACCGGAAGCTGGGCGTTTTCGGCCAGCTCTTTGAGTTCGGCATAGGCACGCGCGATGTTGACGCCGTGTCCGGCGACTATCACGGGCCTCTCCGCCGAATTTACCAGATCAGCCGCCTTTTTTATCTGCGCCGGGTGGCCAAATAGCTTTGGCTTGAAGCCGGGCAGGTCAATTTTATCGGGGTGGATATACTCGGTCCTGGCCTGGAAGACATCCCTGGGTATATCCAGCAGCACCGGGCCCGGCCTGCCTGTCAGCGCCACATGCACAGCTTCGTGCACGCTCCGTGCCAGGTCGTCCACATCCAGCACGAGCTGGTTGTACTTGGTAATCGGCACCGTAATGCCGGTGATATCAATCTCCTGGAAGGCGTCCTTGCCGATAAAATGCGTGGGCACCTGTCCCGTTATGGAGAGCAGGGGTACCGAATCCAAGTAGGCGTTGGCGATGCCCGTCACCAGGTTGGTAGCGCCCGGCCCCGAAGTGGCCAAGCAGACGCCGGCCTTGCCGGTGACCCTGGCGTAGGCGTCGGCGGCATGCGCCGCGCCCTGCTCGTGCCTGACTAAGATATGCCGCAGCTTCGGGTAACGGGGCAGAGTATCGTA
>JAPLHJ010000150.1 GCA_026389675.1 Chloroflexota bacterium
CCAGCCATCCGAAGATGCAGGTGGCTGCTGCCTTGCCCGTATCGAAATCCAGCGTCTGCCTTACCGCGATCACACCGGAGACCAGTATCCAGAATCCTGTCAGGAGGGTGATCATCCATCCCAGCATTGGCATGAATAACAGTATCCTCAGTATGCCAGGAGAGTTGGCGAATCCCAGTGTACGGGTGAGTTCGGCCATGCTGGCCCGCTCAGGGCCGCGCAGGAAGGTGGTGCCGGAGAAGAAAGTTATCAGCACCCATGCGAACCATCCCACCAGGGAAGCCAGGAAGCCGCTCAGCAGGCCCCAGAGGAACCAGATGGCGCCCGCACTCCCCAGCAGGCCGGTCAGGCCCAGGCCGATGCCGGTGGCGGCGCTGGCCAGCAGGGCCACCATGATGGCGTGGGCGACGGCGTCTTCCTCCGTCTCCATCTCCTCGTAGAGGCTGGAGTCAAGGCGGGCCGCCCGCATCATGCGGTTGAGCAGCTTTCTCCAGATATCCAGGTTAAGACTCCTTGTCAGGGTGTACCTGCGCTTATTATAACAGTTTAGCGCAAGCGTGATCAGTCCTGTCCGAATACAATTTCTTGTTGGCGCATGATGGGCGGTGTTAAAATATCAGTTGATTTACCCGCCCGCCCTGCGGGCAATTATTTTTAAAGGACAGGCTGCTCATGACTGAATTCAACAGGTTCTTCGCGCCGCACTCGCTGGCTTTCCTGGGAGCTTCCAGCGACACTGATAAATGGGGATACCGCATACTTTCAAACATTATTCACGGCGGCTTCCAGGGAAAGATTTTCCCGGTCAACCCCAAAGGCGGTGAGACACTCGGCCTGCGATTTTACAAAAGCCTGGAAGAAGTGCCCGAAGTACCCGACCTGGTGATTATTGTTGTCCCTCCTATCGCCATGGTTGATACGATTAAAGAATGCATAAGCAAGGGGATAAAGGCTGGCGTGGTCGTAACGGCCGGCTTCGCTGAGGTCAGTGAAAACGGTGCGGCAGTGCAGGCTGAGATGGTTGCGCTTGCCAGGAAGGGCGGTATGCGGCTGATCGGGCCAAATTGTTTTGGCATCCTCAGCCCCTCGGCCAGGCTCTACGCGCAGATGCCGCCTATTTTCCCGCCCGATGGACAGATTGCCGTTGTTTCCCAGAGCGGTAACGTCGGTTTGACTATCGCCCGCCGCGCCATGGCCCTTGATTTCGGCTGCAGCCGCATGATCAGCATCGGTAATGAGGCAGACCTGCATGCTGAGGATTTCCTTGAGTACCTGGCGGGGGACGATAAGACCAGTGTTATCCTGGCTTATATCGAGGGCTTTAAGGACGGGCGCCGTTTTTTCCAGGTGGCCCGCGATACAAGCTTAAAGAAGCCGATCGTGATGATAAAAGTGGGCGAAACGGAGGCCGGAGCCGCTGCGGCACGCTCGCATACGGCCGCACTATCCGGTTCGTCGGAGGTGTTTGGCGGCATCAGCAGGCAGGCCGGCATTATCAGGGCCAATAACCTGCAGGAACTGATGAACCTGGGATACGGCTTCCTCTGCCACCCCATACCCAAAGGGAGGCGGGTCGGTATTGCTACGCTGGGAGGTGGTTGGGGGGTGCTGGCGGCCGACGCTTGCGCACGCCTGGGTCTGGACGTAGTCAAGCTGCCGCCGGACGTGATAAAGGAATTAGACAGCTTCCTGCCGTCATGGTGGAGCCGCAATAACCCTGTGGACCTGGTGGCCGGGTCCGCCGACGCCATCATCAGGGTGGTGGATATCCTGGCTAA
>JAPLHJ010000209.1 GCA_026389675.1 Chloroflexota bacterium
GTGACGCCGATATTGATGCCCATGGCGCGTCCGCGCTCACCCGGCGGGAAAACCGACGAGATGATAGCTGTTCCCGTGCCGAAAAGCATAGCGCCGCCCAGCCCCTGTATCACGCGGGCGGCGATGAGTACCTCCGCCGACCAGGCCAGCGCAGCCATGACCGACGCAGCGCCGAAGATGGCGCCGCCCCAGATAAAGACCTTCTTCCTGCCCCTGATATCCGCGATGCGGCCAAACGGGATGAGGAAGACCGCCGCCGACAGGATAAAGGACGTCGCTATCCAGCTAAGCGTCACGGCGTTGATGGCGAACTCCCTGCCTATCGAGGGAAGCGCGATGGTGACCGACGAAGCCATGAAAGGCGTCAGGAAGGCGGCGATAGAAGTTACCAGCAGTACCGCTGCCCGGTGGTCTTCTACAGATGATTCAGTATTGATGATAGCGGTCTCCGTGCTTCACCCTGTTTGAAAGCGCGCTACCTGCGGCGGTTTTAATAATTCCCATTTGCCATGCACGCCGTAACTCAATGCGCCCAGTTCGATATGCAGCATGGCGATACCGCAGTCCAGGCGCCTGGCCACGTTGAACTCGGGTCCGCGGTCTTTTACGGAAACGGTGATGCCGCTCTTTTCTACGCTGAATGCCCAGGGCTGGCGGTTGATGGCCGATGGCGCGAGGCGGGCCGCTTCAACGGCAGCCCTGGCCCAGCCGGGCCAGCCGGCTTCAGGCAGGCCGCTGATCATGCTTGGCAGAGGCTTGCGCTGATGGTTGGCCCCGAAGCCGCTCAATACCTTCTCCTCGAAGGACCACGTTTCGGTGGTATAACCCACCGGTGACACGCAGATCAATTTCTCATTTTGCCCCAGCTTTACCAGGGACTTGACGGCTTTAGCGTTGTAGGTGAGTGCCACCCAGCATGTGCCCAGGCCGTGTGAAGTCGCCTCCAGCACCGCGGCCTGGCCGGTATAGCCCATCTTCCCCTGCACGTTGGGATCTGTCATATCGCCGACGAAGGCGAAAAAGGCCGGCGCATTTTTAATGTTGCCGTAAAAACCCAGCGCGTTGGCGAAGATATCGTCCGGCGGCGCGGAGATATACTCCACGCGTACACTGTTATAAGGCCTGAACCCGCTGCACACCCCGCGAAGTTTTTTGTTGACCTCCTCACTTATCGTTTTACTTTTGTCATAGGCGCGCCTTGAGCGCCGGGCGTTGATAGCCGGATACCAGGCGGGAGAGATGGTTGTCACGGGGTCACCTCCAATGTTTTGGTTTTGCCCTTCTCAAACAGGCGGGCCAGGAGGATGCTCAGCAGGTAGAGTATGATCAGCGGCAGCGCGACCAGCGTCTGGTTGACCGGGTCGATGGTGGGGGTTATCAGCCCGCCCAGTATAAAGGCCAGGATGACCGTCCATTTCCACTGCGCGAGCATCCAGCGCCAGGAGACTATGCCAAGTCTTGCCAGGAAGGTGGTGATCACCGGTGTCTCGAAAACCAGCCCGATGGCCAGCAACAGCCTGGCGACCAGCGAGATATAATTGCCGATCCTTATCTGGGGCGACGCTATGCCTGCCCCCAGGCTGAGCAGGAATTGAAGGGCGGGCGGGATGAGCACAAAGTAGCCGAAGAGCACGCCCCCGATAAACATGATGAATATAAACGGCAGTGCTAACCACACGTACTTCTTCTCCCCGGGGGTGAGGGCGGGGGCAATGAAGGCGATCATCTCATAGACCAGCACGGGCATGGCTATGATGATGCCTCCGATCAGGCAGACCTGCATATAGGCGCCCAGCATCTCGGTCACTTCCACGAATATCAGGTTGATAGCGCCGGCGGGCAGTATGAGGATGCGGAAGAGCTGGTCTGCGAAAGCAAAGGCGATAATAATCCCGGCGGCCAGTGCGGCTAAGCAGATGATCAGGCGGCGGCGCAGTTCTTCAAGGTGGAAGGATATTCCCCTATTTTTGTCGGCGGCCATAGTATTTACGGGGTGTTTGCCCGGTCATTGGGGGATGATTTACCGGCGCCCGGCGGCTTGCCCGTTTTATCTGCGTAGAGCTCCTCCTCTATCTGTTTCTGTATGGCTGCCGCATTCTTTGAGAGATTGCGCAGGGCTTTGCCTGCGTCGTGGCTTAGCTCTATGATACGTTTGGGTCCGAATATGACGAAAGCCATCAGCAGTACCAGGATTATCTCAGGCGCACCGATTCCCAGGAAGTCCATCGGATTAAATCAAACCGGCAAAAGAATAATAACCTTCAGGCCGGCGGATTCGAGCCGCCTTTATTTTTACCTTCTGTAGTTTCAGGGGTGTCGGCCTGGCTGGCGTTGAGTTGCTCCTTCTTTTTTTCATCATCGCCCGAGAGGCCCTTGCGGAAATTGCGTATAGCCTTGCCCAGTGACTCGCCGATCTGCGGTAGCCTGGCCGCCCCGAAAACCAGCCCGATGGCCAGCAACAGCCTGGCGACCAGCGAGATATAATTGCCGATCCTTATCTGGGGCGACGCTATGCCTGCCCCCAGGCTGAGCA
>JAPLHJ010000291.1 GCA_026389675.1 Chloroflexota bacterium
AGCTCCCTTCCAGGTTTATCTTTCCCTGCTGCACCATGGCAGCAGTATCAGCTAATTTCAGCGCCATCATCTTGTACGTGAGCGAATCTGTTGTAACAATTGCCACAGGCGCCGGGGTGCCGGGCAGCGGCTGTCCTTCCGCAATCTCCGCTAAGCCGTTGCGGACAGTGACAGTAAACTGCCTGCTCATGTCCGGGAATATAAAGCGCACGGATTCATATACGCCCCTGGCTTTATCGGGGATAAGCCTCGGCTGCAAATTGGTAAATATCAGGTCAACGGGCAACCCTGCCACCAGGTCGGGATCGAGTTTCCCCGGAAAATCCGGCGGTCGAGCTTTATCCAGTTCGAGGGCCGATTCCAGTAAATAAGCCCTGCCATTGGTATTGGAGGTATTATCAGCAATCTGCCGGTAGGCCGTGGCCAGCAGGCTATCAAGATTCGCAGCGGTGTCACCCGAGGCCAGGCCGCTGTCTTTCAATTTAGCCAGGAGATGTACCGCCCACTGAGGATCGCCATCCGCCAGGGCTTTGCCGGCCAGCCCGGCCAATTTTTCGGGCCCACCCATCAGCTCCACCTCGCGCCTGGCCAACTGATCATGATTCAGCGGGTATAGCTTGTCCGCCCTGCCGTCAAACCAGCCCTCGTTATTTGTGTATATCGCCCGCGCCGACCAGCTCACCTGGCCATACCCTTCCCAGAGATAAGGCAATTGAGCAAGTTGGGGCGGCAGTTTGATATTTTCAGCTATCGTATCGATGTCCTGGCCTGCGTTGGCGCGCCTGATCACTTCGTCCCGTACCCACTGTATGGCATCCCTGTAGTTGGTCAGTATCTCTTCGATCCGGGCTCTCCCCTTCACCGGGCTTGTATGCGAGGGAACGAGATGCTCCGGTTGCAGCTGCCGCATATCGTCCAGACTGTTTATCCACCCATCGGTCGGGCGCGGGCGGCTCCCGCGTATGGTGTACAGGTTGGGGAAAGCACTGTAGTAGTCCTCCGCACACAGAAGCGTATTGTCTGCAGGTATCCAGACAAAAAGAGTATCATCCGTCTCGCCCGGGGCGGTGTGAAGTTCTATTGTCAGGCCACCGATCTCCAGCGACTTCATGCCCGCGAAAGTGTCGGTGGGCATAATCGTGCCGGTCTCGGCCAGTTCTTCAAGCGTGTAGGATTCCAGCACAGGCCCGATGGCAGAGCATGGAAGGTCCTCGCGTGACAAATGGTATCCGAATTGCCTGTAGCCGCGCGCCTTCTCCGCCTGCATGAAGGTGCCGTATTGCTTCACGAAATTGCCGACGAAGTTTTCCTCGGCCCATATGCGCGTGCCGGGCTCCATCCATGCGCTCGTCCCGCCGACATGGTCAATATGGGTATGCGTATATATAATAGCCCTGACCGGCCCGGGAGGCGCACTTTCGGCAAAGGCTTTCTTTATCGCGCGTGCGGCCGCCGGGCACTGGGACGTATCGACGATAACGTTACCTTCCTCCGTATGGATCAGCTCCGTGTTGGCCAGGTCATAGCCGATGGCCACCCAAACATGCTCGGACACTTGCTCGACGCGCGGCGGTCCGATATCATCCCGGCAATGCTGCGTTATGGTCTCAATTACGCCCACATTCCTGATCTCCTGCGAAGGTAGCTGCTCCCGGGAAGAGCAGCCGGCGCCCTGCAATAAAACCAGGGCCAGCAATAGTACTAACGGTATGCCGCTGAAATTGTTATGCAATCTGTTCATCTTTTCCTGACCTCAATCTGATCCTGACACGATCTGCGAGGCTACTATTTGCCTTTGTTCTTTTTATGTTCTTCGAACCTTTCCCGCAGGTATGGCCAACCCGGTGTTATGCCTTCAGTCAGGCTCATGGCCATCATGGTGTGCGGAGGTTGCCCGACATTCATGTGGCCCCCGGTGAGGAAGAGGTTTTCATCGACCTTAAATATCTTCTCCGCCG
>JAPLHJ010000298.1 GCA_026389675.1 Chloroflexota bacterium
GACGGCCTGATAACCATCACCGGCGGCAAGTACACCACCTTCCGTATCATGGCTAAGCAGACGGTGATGGTCGTGCTGGCCAAGCTGGGCAAGCTTCCTGTCATCAAGTTGAAGCGTGTCTTCCCCCGGCAGCCGGATATCAAGGCGCCCAATATCGACCCGGCTACCCTGGCCTATATCAAAGGGCGCCACGGAGGCGAAACAGCGGAACTTATCAGGACCGCCGGCGCAGGGGAACTGGAGCGCATCGGCAACCTGCCGAACATCTGGGCAGAGCTGCGCTGGGCGGCGCGTGGGGAGGGTGTGGTGCACCTGGCCGATTTGCTCATGCGGCGGGTCAGGATAGGCATGCTGCTGCCCAAAGGGGCCAAAGAGCACCTCGAACGCATTCGCACTATTACGCAGGGGGAACTGGGCTGGAGTGATGAGCGCTGGCAGATGGAAGTAACGGCCTATTTGAATACCTGGCAGACGTATTACAGCCCCAAACCCGGTTGAAGCCTGCTATATTGCAGTACATAAATACTAATCTGAGAAATCCTGATCAGAGGAGGGTGACATGGCAAGCAAGCATGGATTCTACCCGCAGTGGTGCGAGGAGGAAGCTCCGGCGCGCTCCTACCGCAGCCTGATTAAATACGGCGACCCGAAAGGCTTCAAACATCCCAACCCCGGCATGTTCCACCTGCTCAAAGACGCTTTCGGCATGAAGGACGAGGAATTTCAAAAGCCCGGCCTCTGCTTGGAGGAGCTGGATATAGATGTCCCCTGCAAATTATCTTCCGGCCAGATAACGGCGTTGAAGGATATGGCCGGCGCAGATAATGTTCTCATCGATACCTACAACCGGACACGCGCCTCCTACGGCGCCGCTATCATAGATGTCCTGCGCCTCCGCTATCATATCCTGGAGAACCTCCCGGATGCCGTTATCTGCCCGCGCGACAGGCGGGACGTCGAAGCTATAGTCAAGTACTGTGACGAAAACCGGCTGCCGCTGTACGCTGCGGGCGGCAATTCCAGCGTGACACGCGGTAAGGAGGCGGTCAAGGGTGGCATCTGCTTAGACATGAATGCACACATGAAAGAGGTAGTCAGCATCAACGAGACCGACCAGACGGTTACAGTCCAGCCGGGCATCATGGGACCTGAACTGGAGCGCATCCTGAACAACGCTCCGAAAACGCTGGGTGCGAAACGCCGCTATACGGTCGGGCATTTCCCACAATCTTTCGAGCATTCCAGCGTAGGTGGATGGGTGGTGACGCGGGGGGCTGGCCAGAACTCCACCTATTACGGCAAGATAGAAGACATGGTCATCTCGCAGGAATATGTTACGCCGATCGGGGATTTTAAAACTGCGGATTTCCCGCGCTCGGCCACCGGGCCGGATTTCGACCAGATCATGATAGGCAGCGAAGGCACCTTTGGCATACTGGTAAGCTGCACGCTGAGGCTGTGCCGTTACCAACCGGAGAATAGACGCCGGTTTTCCTACCTCTTCAAGACCTGGGAGGATGGGCTTGAGGCCTGCCGCGAGGTGATGCAGGGCGAGTTCGGCTTCCCCTCGGTATTCCGCCTCTCCGACCCTGAAGAGACGGATGTGGCCATGCGCATGTACCACGTGCATGGCACCCCGGTCGATTCGCTCTTGCAGTTGCTGGGATACAAACCCATGCAGCGCTGTATGTTCATCGGACTAACGGATGGTGACAGAGATTTAGCCAGGCTGATCGAAAAGAAGGTCAAGAGCATCTTCAAGAAATATCATGCGTTCAGCCTGACGGCGGCCAAGGTCACGCAATCGTGGGAGAAGAGCCGTTACACCGATCCCTTCATGCGCGAGGACCTGATGGATTACGGCGTACTGATAGACACGCTGGAATGCGCCGTGAGGTGGGAAAACCTGGCCAGTGTGCACAGCGAGGTCAGGGCCTATATCAAGTCGCGCCCGCGCACTATTTGCATGACGCATCTGTCTCATGCCTATCCTCAGGGCGGCAACCTGTATTTTATTTTCCTGGCCAAGATGAAGGAGATCAACGAGTACCTCGAGCTGCAATACGGCGTGCTCGACGCTATCCAGAAGGCAGGGGCGTCCATGAGCCACCACCACGGCATCGGCAAGCAGACGGGGCCCTGGCTGGAGGGACAGATAGGCAAACAGCAATTCGAATTAATCCGCGCCCTGCGCGACCATTTCGACCCGCATCATGTGATGAACCCCGGCGGCACGCTGGGACTGGATATGACAGCCGAGCAGATGGAAAAACGCTGGGGATTCAGGAAATAAGAAATTAAGGAGGCTGACCGTGGCAGAAAACTTGCTATCTATCGACGTTGGGACGCAGAGCGTCCGGGTGCTGTTATTCGATCCGAAAGGTAAACTGATCGCCAACTCCAGGGTGGCCTACGAGCCCTATTATTCCGATGCCCCGGGTCTGGCCGAGCAGAGGCCGCAGCTATACTGGGAATCCATCGCGCAGGCCTGCCGGGCATTGTGGGAGAAGCCGGAGGTCAAGAAAGAAAGCATCGCCGCGGTAGCGCTTACCACGCAGCGCGCCAGCATGGTTAACGTGGACGATAAGTGTGAACCGCTCAGGCCGGCCATCATCTGGCTTGACCAGCGCCGCACCGAGGGCCTTCCTCCTTTGGGTGGGGTTTGGGGCGCGCTGTTCGCCGTGGCCGGCGCCAGCGAGACCGTGGGCTACCTGCAGGCCGAGGCTGAGGCCAACTGGATACGCACTCACCAGCCCGAGATATGGAAGAACACCCACAAATATTTGTTTCTTTCCGGGTACCTGTCCTACCTTTTGACCGGAAGGTTCGTTGACTCAAAGGGGAGCCAGGTGGGATACGTACCCTTCGACTACAAAAGCCAGGACTGGGAGGGCAAGCGCAGCTGGAAGTGGCAGGCCATACCGGTTGACCCGAAGATGCTGCCCGACCTGATAACCCAGGGCCAGGTAATGGGCGAGATATCCGCCAAAGCTTCCGAGGCGACAGGCATACCGGCCAGGCTGCCGGTGATTGCCGCCGCGGCGGACAAGGCCTGCGAGGTGCTGGGTTCAGGCGCCCTGGAGCCCAACGTGGCCTGCCTCAGCTATGGCACCACCGCCACTATCAACACCACGCACGGCAAGTACATCGAGGTCATACCCCTTATCCCGCCCTACCCGGCGGCCGTGCCCATGCTTTACAATTTCGAGATACAGATATTCCGCGGTTACTGGATGGTAAGCTGGTTCAAGCAGGAGTTTGGCCTGCGTGAAGAGCGGATCGCAGCCGAAAAAGGCGTTGAGCCGGAGACGCTCTTCGATGATCTGGTGAAATCCGTGCCACCCGGCTCGGACGGGCTGGTACTGCAGCCTTACTGGTCGCCCGGCCTGCGCTTCCCCGGTCCCGAGGCGCGCGGCGCCATCGTGGGATTCGGCGACAACCATACCCGGGCGCATATCTACCGTGCCATGCTTGAGGGCCTGGCCTATGCACTGCGCGAGGGCCGCGAAAAGACGGAAAAACGCAGCGGCGTTAAGGTGACCGACCTGCGTGTTGCGGGAGGCGGGAGCCAGAGCAACGCTGCCATGCAGTTAACCGCTGATATCTTCGGCCTGCCGGCCGCC
>JAPLHJ010000162.1:0-1011 GCA_026389675.1 Chloroflexota bacterium
AGCCTTTGAAGCTCAAAGCGTCAAAATATTAATACTGACTCAAGGTCGTTATATGCCGGTAAACCGGAAATCTGATATCATAAATTCATATAGGATTTAATATGCTGCCGGAAAAATTTGAGAGGCTTGTAATTGATACCGTTGCCGGGATGCCTGCTGAATTTAAAGAGATGCTGGATAATATCGATATATGTATACAGGACTGGCCAAGCGGGAAACAATTGAAAAGCGTGGGGTTACGGGATAAATATGATTTACTCGGTTTATACGAAGGGACCCCGAGGACGCGGCGGGATCAAAACTATAACCTGGTCCTGCCGGACAAGATTACGATATTTCAAAAACCCCTTGAAGCTCAATGCCGATCCACCAGGGAGCTGAAGGAAGAGATAGTGAGAACTGTGAAACATGAAATAGCGCATTACTTTGGTCTTGATGATGACCGTTTGGATGAGATTGAAAACAGGGCCGGCCGTTAATCACTATTGATTTACACTTAATTTTAGAGTAGAGTATTACCAGTGCTACATGGGGTAAATACTTTGGAGGCTTAATATAAATGAGAAGGTTGCCATTATCGCTGCCAATTGCCTTGTTGATATTGGTACTACTTGTGTTGCCGCTTGCTGTTGCAGCCGACGGCACAACCGGGCTGCCTGACGGCCTGACGCTTACTAAAGGTGTCCCTTTCATTCAACCTATTGAAGCCAATAAAGGACAGACCGTAACCATAAAAGTCACCGCCACAAACAACAGTGCGGTTCAAATCGATTACTCGCTGCCCATCAAGATAAATGGGACTGCTTATGGATCGCCCCAGGCGATTTCCCTTGCGCCCTCGGCCAGCAAGGATATTACATTTACCGTTACGGCGCAAAACGCGGGCAATAACGATGTGACGGTGGGTAACCTGCAGGGGTTCTTTACGGTAAAGGGCGGTTCATTTTTCGACATGTTTCCTCTCTATGTCTGGATAATATTCGGCGTCATACTGATAATTCTCGTCCTGTT
>JAPLHJ010000162.1:1019-11856 GCA_026389675.1 Chloroflexota bacterium
GGTGCTGATGAAACCAAAGAATAAAGCCGGTGCCCAGCCGAAGCAGTTCCCGCAGCAGGGTAAGCAGAAGGGTAAAGCAGGTAAACCCGGTGGTCCCGACTCTTTCCAGCAACCGGGTGGATTCCCCAGGCCGGGGATGCCCGACGGGATGGCGCCCGGTATGCAGGGTCAGGGCCAGTTTGGTGCACCCTACGATATGCAGGCGCCGGGCATGGCAGGGATGCAGCAGCCTTTTCAGCAACAGCCTCAACCAGGTATGCAGCCTTTCCAACAGCAAAACGCGCCGGGCATGGCTCAGCCTTTCCCATCACAACCCGGTATGCCTCCAGCATTCCAGCAACAGCCACAGCCCGGTATGCCTCCGTCATTCCAGCAACAGCCACAGCCCGGTATGCCACCATCATTCCACCAGCAGCCGCAGCCGGGTATGAATCAACAATTCCCGCCTCCGCCGGGCACACCACCTTTCCACCAGCAATCTCAGCAGGGGGGCGCGCAGCCTTTACCCCCCCAACCTCAGCAGGGTATGCCACCTTCCGCTATGAGAGGGCCGCAATATCCTCAAGCCCCCCATATGCCGCAACCGGGCCAGCAACCTCCGCAGCAACCGCCGATGCATGGCATGCAACCCAATATACAGCAACCGCTGGGACACGGCATGCCTCCTCCTCCACCTAATGCGTTCGGGGCGCAACCCGGTATGCCATTTGGAATGCAGCCGCCGGCGCCGCAAATGCCCGGGCAAATGTATCCACCCGTGCACATGCCGGGTCAACCGCCCGCACCGGGCGGAATGCCATCGCCGATGCCCGTCAATTACCAGTCGATGGGTATGCCGAAATTTTCAGTCAGCAACCTTTCGATAACGCCTAACGCCGTTAAAGTCGGCGAACCGGTTAACATCAGCATTTATGTAACCAATAACGGCATGCAAACCGGCAAATACAGCGTTGTTCTGCGTATCGGCGGCGTGGTGGAAAACATCAGCGATATGACCTTATCGCCCGGCCAAAACCAGACAGCGAGCTTTGTGGTAGTCAAAGATGCCCCCGGCGATTACTATGCCGATATAGACGGTCTTGGCGGGTTCTTCAACGTAATCCCCCTTAACCCGCCGTCATTCATTGTGAGCAATTTTGCGATTTCTCCGGAGCGCGTCAGGCAGGGGCAACCTGTCATCATAACAGCCACTGTAACCAATACCGGGGAGATCACCGGCAGCCACCCCCTGGTATTGAGAGTAAAGGGAATGGCAGAGGCCCAGCAGGAAGTGCTGCTCGAACCGGGCAAAATGCAGGAGGTCGAATTCCAGGTGAGCAAAGATACGCCCGGGTTCTATCCTGTATCAATGGAAAACTGGACGGGCAAATTCGTCGTTGAAATGGATTGGACCGGTTAGCAACAGGAACCGGGATAGGTCTATTCTATTTCGCTACCGGTTTTCAGCAACTGGTCCTTGTCTGTCAGATAATCGATATATAATATGCCGTTGAGATGATCGATTTCATGCTGCATAGCCTGGGCAAGCAAATCGGAACCCCGTTTGCGGAAGAGTTTTCCGTTCCGGTCCCTCGCCTGTATCCTGACAGACTCAGCCCTGGGCACCTCAGCCTGGTATCCCGGCACACTCAGGCAGCCTTCGATTACCAACCGCTCGCCTTTTGCTTCTACTACGACAGGGTTTACCAGGACAAGCACCTCCTGTTCAGGCACCTGGATGACCACGATTCTCAGCGGCACACCGACCTGGTTTGCTGCCAGGCCCACACCGGAAGCCTCGTGCATCGTTTCGATCATATCGTCGATCAGCTTCCGGATAGAATCGTCAACCGAGGCGATTTTTTTTGCTTTTTTCCTCAGCACCGGGTCGGGGTTTGTGCGTATTTTTAGCACGGCCATGATAAATAATTAAAGCATACCCACAGGGTCAACGTCCACTATCCACCCCGCAGGATAATTGATACCTTTCAGCAGCCCCTGTAACTGCTGTCCCACAACAATAATCTGCATCTGGTACTTGCCGCGCAACCGTGATAAATGAGCGGGCGCCGGACCTATCAATCGCAATCCCGGTAAACCCTGTATCGCGATTTGCTGTTTCAGGGTGTTTGCCATCGATCTCGCCTGCCGTTTGCAGCTTTCCTGACTTCGATGGCTGACGGTCAACCGGACTATATTGTTATAGGGCGGATACCCGAAAGCGGCTCTGTATTTTATCTCCTGTTTATAGAACCCCGGGTAATCATGCCTTGCAGCGCATTTGATCGCATAATATCCCGGGTTGAAAGTTTGAATGACCGCGCGTCCCGGCACATGTGCGCGCCCCGCCCGGCCGGCGACCTGGCAGAGAAGCTGGAAGGTCCTTTCCGCGGACCTGAAATCAGGCAAATTCAGCCCGGTATCGGCGTTGATTACGCCTACTAATGACACCCCCGGAAAATCCAGCCCTTTGGCCAACATCTGCGTGCCGATCATTATGTCTGCTTCGCGTTTGCGGAACATGTCAATCAATTTTGAATATGCCTTCGAAGTTGCCGCGGCATCACTGTCAAAGCGCAGGATCCTGGCCTTTTCAAAAAGCCGCCTGCATTCAGCCTCGACTGTTTGTGTGCCTATGCCCAGGTACTTGATATCAACGCTTGCGCAAGCCGGGCATTTTGCAGCGGCCGCATAAGTCCGGCGGCAGTGGTGGCAGATCAGGCGTTTGCTGGCTGCATGATATGTCAACGTCCCCGAGCATTTTCTGCAGCTAAATACCCATCCGCAATTGCCGCATTCAATAAATGTGGCAAGCCCGCGCCGGTTGATATACAGCATCACCTGCTCGTCCCTGCCCAGGGAAAGCACAACCTGTTTTTTAAGCAGGCGGCTGAAGATGCTGCGGTTCCCCGCTTTGAATTCGTCGCCCATGTTAACCACGCTGACTTCGGGCAGCGGCAGGTTACCCTGGGCAGAAACCCGTTCATTCAACTCGATCAGTCGGTACTGGCCCTGCAGTGCCCGGTAATAAGTCACAACATCAGGCGTAGCGGTCCCCAATACCAGTACAGCGCCGCTTAAGGCCGCCAGGTGGATAGCCACATCGCGCGCATGGTACCTGGGCATTTTGTCCGACTGTTTATAGGCCCACTCATGCTCCTCGTCAACTATTATCAACCCGAGGTCAGGTTGCGGCGCAAAGATGGCGCTGCGCGGCCCTATGACAATGTCGAATTCACCTCTGCTGATACGCCTCCACTCGTCGTACTGTTCACCGGCAGATAACTTGCTATGTATGACCGCCACCCTGCCGGGGAACCTTGCAAAGAAGCGGTCGGTTATCTGCTGTGTCAGAGCAATCTCAGGGACCAGGCATATGCCCCGTTTTCCCTGCCTGATCGTCTCCGCCAGTGCGGCTAAGTATATTTCAGTCTTACCGCTGCCGGTTACACCGTTAATCAGGAATGCGCCGGGCCCGTGGTAATCCGACCCTCCCTTAATTGCTGTCTCTACCGGTTGCCAGGCATCCTTTTGCCCGGCGGTGAATTGCAGGGGAAACTCAAGTGCAAAATCTCTCCGCGCCAGTGGATCGCGGAATACCTCTTCATCCTCCAGGATAATCAGCTTTTTAAGTAGCAGGGCTTTGATAACGCTGCCTCCGCATTTGACCCGCGATAGCACCCGGCTTACCGGCAACCTGCCCCCTGTGACCTCAAGAAGTTTCAGCACCTCTGCTTGCTTGGCCCCACCGGCCGTGCCCGTTTTTCCCCGGCCATCGGCCTGACCTGCAGCAGTATTCAGTGCCACGTATTTGATATATTTAGCTTTCTGGGGTTTTCCGGTCCCTGAACCCGGCGGCAACATCAGTGCAATAGCATCGAAAACGGGGGAAAGGTAATAATCGGCAATCCACAGGGCCAGGTCAATACGCTCAGGACTTATGATAACCGGGGGTGAGATGGGTTCTATAATGTCCCGCGTATCCTGGACAGCAGTGGAATCCGACAGGCTGAGCACAATGCCACGGACCACCCTGGCGCCGAAGGGCACCAGCACCCCCTGCCCTCTCAGGATGCTTAACGATCCCGGTACTGAATAGGTAAAAGCATGCCGGTGGCCGCCAGGTGCATCGACGGCCACCTCAGCAAATTTCATGCAGCTTATTCAGGTTCAGTTACGGGGGCCTCCGGCTGGCCGGCTGGCGCCTCAACAAGCATATCCGGCACCACCACCTCGGCAATATTCTCCCGCCTTTCCTTTAGCCTGGCTTCCTTGGTGCTGAGACGCCTGATATAGTACAGCTTGCTGCGCCTGACCTTACCGTGGCGCACAACTTCGATTTTCTCCAGCAACGGTGATGCCAGCGGGAACGTATGCTCCACGCCCACACCCGAAGTCACACGCCTGACGGTGAAATTCCCTCCTGAATTATGCTTGGCAACCTTGATAATCAAGCCCGGGAATACCTGCAGGCGCTCACGGTTAGCCTCCTTAATCTTGAAGCTGACACGCACGTTATCACCGGGCGCCAGTTTAGGCAGGCCCGCTGTCACTTTGTTCTTTCCAACAGCTTTTATATCCATTTCAGATCCCTATCCTTTATTTATTATTATCAATTATTATTTAAATCTTGCGATTTCAATAACTTTTTCTCGGCATCAGTCAGCGCTGCTTTGCACAGCAGGTCCGGCCGCCTGGCGGCCGTCCTCAGAATACTCTGGCGGCGCCGCCAATCAGCAACAGCTTTATGATCCCCCGATAAAAGCACATCCGGCACGTTGCTTCCCCTGTATTCGGGAGGCCGTGTATACTGGGGGTATTCCAGCAGGTTGCCAACATGCGACTCCTCGGCCAGTGATGTATCGGAACCTATGGCGCCGGGCAACAACCTTACCAGGCAATCGATAATCACCATGGCTGCTGATTCGCCTCCGCTGAGCAGGTAATCGCCGACACTTATCTCATCGCAAGCAAGTTGCTCCGCAACCCGCTCATCGATACCTTCGTAGTGGCCGCAAATCAATATTATATTATTATTGCCGGCTAATTTTCCAGCCAACTCCTGGGTAAGCAGTTCGCCCTGGGGGGTCAACAGTATCAGGTGAAAGTCTGCTGCTGCATTTTCTGCCTTTATTGATTCCACAGCCTCGAATATAGGCTCCGGCTTCATGACCATACCGGCGCCGCCTCCGTACGGGTAATCATCCACGGTATGGTGCTTATCATGTGTAAATGACCTGATGTTATGGAGCCTGACTTTGACTATTCCCTGGGCTATTGCCCTGCCGATAATACTGTGTTCCAGAAAACCTGGAAAAGCCTCCGGAAATAATGTCAGCACATCGATATTTAACATTTCCTGATCATCCTGCAAAGCGGCAAACAAGGTAGGTATTCTACCACACCACTCGTAAAGTACCAAGTTAACCGCCTGCCCAGGTCCTGTGCGAATAGTAGAACACTTGAACTATGTACCTATATATTGTGATGATCAGTGGTTTTTATTCTACAAATTGTGGTTGCGGGCAAAATAACTTTAGCGGAAAGCCGGATCTTGCCAAAATGCCGCAACTTTTTCTCCGAAAACGCTTGACAAGTGGGGTAAAAAGTGCAAATAATGGGGCACAGTGGTAAAAAATGGTAAAAAGGGGGAAAGGAAATGGCGATAAGTTGTCAGTGTGAAAACATTGCGAACCATGAGCTGTTCTCCTTTTTGAAAGAAAACGACATTACCGGTCACAGGCTGCGCCTGTTGTTATTCTGGGGCAGGCATCCCCAGGCCAAGTTTAACCTCGACGGCATCGCCCACGTCCTCGATATCACCTGCTTCCACCTGAGGGAGTTGCTGCGCGAGATGATAAGCAAGGGAATAATTGAAGAGAGGTACTGCGCCAGCGGCATCGCCCACTATTCCCTGAATTCAGAACACGCCCTGAGCGAATACATACAGGAACTCGCCAACCTCGATTGGAGCGTAATAAGAAACCTCGAAGGAGAAGTTGAGCGCGAAGCGCTCATGGCCTGACGGCCGCGCAAGGATTGAGCATTAATGTTTGTCGGTGAATACGAATACAAGGTTGATAACAAGGGCCGTCTGCCCTTGCCTCCGCGTTTCCGTAAGGAATTGGAAGATGGCCTGGTCCTGACGCTGGGACCCGACAACTGCATTGCGGCCTATCCCAAAGCCGATTGGATAAAAATGACGGCCAACCAGGCGCCTCCCAATTTACTTTCCTCCGATAAAGAAAGAAAGATAAACCGCTTTTTCTTCAGCAATGCCAACGAAGTATCGGTTGATCATCAGGGCAGGATCGCTCTCCCCTCATCATTGCGGGAAAGATGCGGTATCAGCGGCAGCGCAATCGTTAATGGACTAAATACCTCTTTCGAGATCTGGAATCCCGCCCAATTGGAAAAGGAACGAGTCACGGCCGATGAAGCCCGGCAGTTGATGGAAATCCTGGAGGAGAGGAAATGAGCATAGCTTTAGCCAGCAGGACGCACATCCCGGTACTGGTAGAAGAGGTAATAGCGGCGCTGGATGTGCAACCCGGCAGGCGTTATATAGATTGCACTCTGGGTGGGGGTGGACATTCAACCGCTATTTTGTCCCGCTGCCAGCCGGGCGGCGAACTCCTCGGCATAGATGCAGATCCCGAAGCCATAAATCTCGCCCAGCATAATCTCTACGATTATTTCGAAAGCTCCGTAATCATCAACGACAACTTCTACAACCTCGAAAATATTTGCTCTAAGACCGGTTTTTCGCAGGCTGACGGCATACTTTTTGACCTTGGATTATCCTCGCTTCAACTCTCCAGCGCCGATCGCGGCTTCAGCTTCCAGGTAAACGGCCCGCTGGATATGCGCTTCAACCCCGATGAGCAACTGTCCGCCGCCGATATCGTCAACAGGATGCCCGAGGCCAAACTGGCGCAGTTGATCCTGATATACGGTGAAGAGCCGCAGGCCAGCAGGATCGCCAAAAATATCGTTGCTCACAGGCCGGTTGCCGATACCGCGGACCTGGCATCCATCATAGCCGGCACAATAGGCGACAATTTTGGCAAGATTCATCCCGCCACCAGGACCTTCCAGGCTTTACGCATCGCGGTTAACCGGGAACTGGACCACCTGACATCGGCATTAGAGCAGACCTTAAATTGCCTTGCGCCCGGCGGCCGGTTGGCGGTAATCAGCTATCACTCCTTGGAAGACCGCATCGTTAAAAACTTCATGTTGCGTGAAACCCGGGCCTGCATATGCCCTCCCAACCTGCCGGAATGCCGCTGCCAGCATAAACCAAGTTTAGAGCTTATCATCAGGCACCCGGTAACGCCATCCGAGTCAGAGATCGAAAAAAACCCGCGCAGCAGGAGCGCCAGGCTCCGCGTCGCGCGCAAGATATAAAAAAATACGCAGGAGGCAAAGAAAATGATCGGAGCAAGAAGGTTGAACACGATCCTGAATAACGACAGGAAACTCCTGACAATATTCGGGGGCATGGTTTTCGACGGCGTCGTTTTCATCAGCCTGATAATTGCGATCGCTATCCTCTACTTTTTGTAAATATATTTGCCAGATAAATTATTAGTTATTAAAGATTAAATCAAAGGAGGCATGGATTAATGACAAAAAAATTGATTACCGGCATCGATGTTGGTACAACCAAGATATGTACCATAGTTGCCACTCTTGATTCCGGCGGCGCGCTGCAGGTGCTTGGGGTCGGACAGGTACCTTCGCACGGCCTGCACAAGGGAATGGTGGTCAACGTCGAAGAGGCCCGGGACTCGGTAGCCGAATCGGTCAAGAGGGCTGAACAGGCCAGCGGCGTAAAAATCGA
Source organism: Chloroflexota bacterium (assembly GCA_026389675.1). Classification (GTDB taxonomy): domain Bacteria; phylum Chloroflexota; class Dehalococcoidia; order GIF9; family UBA5629; genus CAIMUM01. Next base: position 8,845 of record JAPLHJ010000162.1, read on the forward strand.
GTCGGCCTACATCGGTGTGACCGGCAGGCACATCAGCTCGGTCAACAGCCATGGCGTTGTGGCCATCCCGCGGACGGACCGGCTGGTGCGGCAGGACGATTTATCCCGCGTCCTCAATTCCGCCAAGAACCTCAACATCCCGGACGACAGGAAGATCCTCCACCAGATACCCCGCGGCTACAGCCTGGATACACAGGAAAAAATCAAGAACCCGGTGGGCATGCACGGTTTCAGGTTAGACGTGGAAACGCATATAATTACGGCTTCAACAGCTTCCGTGCAAAACCTGGTTAAATGCGTGCGCAGCGTGGGTGTCGAAATTGACGACCTGGTGCTTGAACCCCTGGCCAGCGGCGAATCAGTGCTGACCCCCGAAGAGAAGGAGATCGGCGTCATAATGGCCGATATCGGCGGCGGCACAACCGACATCGCCGTTTTCAAAGACGGCAGCATATATCACACATCCATCATCCCTGTCGCCGGTTACCAGTTTACCAGCGACCTCTCTATCGGACTGGGTCTCCCCTTCGAAATCGCCGAAGCGATGAAGAAGAAGTACGGCAACGTCTATCCCGAAACGGGCTCCAAAGATGAGAGTTCCACCCTCACCGTGGAAGACGGTCACAGCGTCTCCTACAAGGACCTCAGCAATATACTGCGTGACCGCATGGAAGAATTGCTCAGGCTGATACTTCTTGAGATGCCGGATACCAGCTATGCTGCTCTGGCCCCGGCCGGTTTAGTCATGACCGGCGGCGGATCCAAGATGAACGGCCTGGAAGCGCTGGCCCGCGCAACCATCCGCATCCCCACCAGGATAGGCGAACCCATGGGCGTTTACGGTATAACCGACGTATTACATGACCCGGCCAATGCCACCGGCGTGGGACTGCTGCTCTGGGCAATCAAGACGGGCGGCAAGCCGACCTGGGAAGCCAAGGCCAAGCCGAACGGTTCCGTAAGCAACGTAATGGACCTTCTTAAGAAATTCTTCGGCGCATAAAATAAATAATCAGGAAATAGCAGGAGGTTAAGAAAAAATGTCAAAATCAATGTTCTCAACCGCACCGGCCAAGATAAAAGCGATCGGTTGCGGAGGCGGCGGATCCAACGCCATCACGCGCATGGTACGCGAAGGCATCAAGGGAGTTGAATTCATCTGCATGAATACCGATGCCCAGGCACTGGCCCTGGCTGAAGTACCCGTGCGCATCCAGTTGGGAGAAAAGCTGACGCGCGGGTTGGGCGCGGGCGGCGATCACACTATCGGCCAGAAATCCGCGGAAGAAAGCCGCCAGGCTATCCAGGAAGTAGTTTCCGGAGCAGACATGGTCTTCATAACGGCCGGCATGGGTGGCGGCACCGGCACCGGCAGCATACCTGTAGTAGCCGACGTAGCCCGGCAGTCCGGCGCGCTGACTATCGCCATCGTCACCAAGCCTTTCTCCTTCGAGGGAGCACGCCGCATGAAGGTCGCCGAAGAAGGCATACTGCAGCTCTGCGACAAAGTGGACACGCTGGTCATCATACCCAACGACCGCATTACTGAACTCTGCGACAACAAGACAACGGTAGACAACGCCTTCAGGCTGGCAGACGATGTGCTGAGGCTCGGCGTACAGGCCATAGCGGAAGTAGTAACTGTCCCCGGCCTCATTAACCTTGACTTCGCAGATATCCGGGCCATCATGAAGAACTCCGGCCCGGCCTGGATGTCCGTGGGCCACGGCAAAGGCTCCAGCAGGGCAATTGAGGCAGCCAAGAGTGCGCTGGCCAGCCCGATGCTCGATGTTTCCATCAGCGGCGCCAAAGGCGTTCTCTTCAATGTCACCGGCGGCAGCAACCTGACCCTCTTCGAGTGCAACGAAGCTGCCGATGTCATTGCCCAGTCAGTCGATCCCGATGCCAATATCATTTTCGGCGTCGTCTTTAACCCGTCCATGGAAGACGAGGTCCAGATCACCATCATCGCCACCGGTTTCACTGCACAATACGGCTCAGGCGTTCCGACTGAAGTTGAATTGCGCAGGCTGTTGCGTGGGGCAACCGAAGACAGCCTCGATGTCCCCTCATTCCTGAGGAGAGGCTCGCGTTATCCCAATGCGCAAGCGGCGGCCCCGCAGCCTGTAGCAAGCTACAACAGGATGCAACGCTAAAGCATTTACTATCCACAGCACCTTTACCGGAAAGGGCGGAGAAAATTCTCCGCCCTTTTCAATTTATGTCGTGTAACCCATTGACTCTTACTATATGTTGTGTTAGTATCCTCTTAAACCACATAGTATAGTGTTGTGAGATGAAGTGTCCTAATTGCGGTGAGCCGGAATCGAAAGTTATAGACTCGCGCAGCCTTGGAGAGGAGATAAGGCGGAGGAGAGAGTGCATAAAGTGCCAGTTCCGCTTTACGACTTACGAAAGATTGCAGACCAGGAACCTGTATGTGATAAAGAAAGACGGGCGCAGGGAGGAGTTCGACCGCGAGAAGCTGTTTTCAGGCATCCGCAAAGCCTGCGAGAAGCGCCCCATGCCGACCGGCGCCATACATAAGCTGGTGGAATCAATCGAAGCTGAATTGTACACTACAGGCAAGGCCGAGGTACTCAGCACCTTGATCGGGAAGATCGCCGTCAGCAAATTAGCCGATGTCGACCATATCGCCTACATCAGGTTTGCCAGTGTCTATTACGAGTTCTCGGATATCTCCACGCTCAAGCAGGCAGTTGACACTTTAGTTGAGAACAGGCTGGGCGCCCCGCTGAGCGGCCAGCTGCCATTGATAAATAAGGATGAGATAGCCCGTCAAAAGCGCCGTGGCAAGCAGAGATAAGGTCATGGCAAACAAGAATGTCAGGAACCGGCTATCCGATTCCATCAGGAACTACATTGCTAAAACGGTTTTTACCTACACGCAGACCATGGGACTCAAGGAAAGAAACGAAATAGAAGAGCTCACCGAAAAGGTAATCTCGAGGTTGGAGAAGAATATGTCTATGGATGAACAGACGACAGCTA
>JAPLHJ010000268.1 GCA_026389675.1 Chloroflexota bacterium
TCCCTACCCGTGACGCGGTTATCGTAAATACCAGAAAGCCCCAATAGCAAAAACTTCTATTTCGTATGTGGAAGATATTTCTCCCACTCGGCACGGAGCTTCAAATACTGGAAAGGTATGTAGAACCCCACGTTTCCCGGGGCACGTGGTTGACGTAACAGGGGCATACCGGCCTCGGCAGGCGTCCGCCCGGCCTTTCGCCTGTTACACGGGATACAGGCAGCGACGATATTTTCCCACGTGTGCTGGCCATTGTTGCGGCGCGGCATGACATGATCCAGGGTGAGCTCTTTGCCCTCTTTTCCGCAATACTGGCAGGTGTATTTGTCCCGGTTAAAAATCTCCAGCTTGGTCATTTTCCTGGGATGGGCACGCCTGCGTATTAAATAGACCAATCGTATCACCGACGGTATCTCGTATTTACCGGAAGTGGCCGAAAAATATCCGCGCCCGTTTTCCACCACCTCCGCTTTGCCCACCAGCACCAACACCACTGCCCTGCGCACACGGCAGATATTAAGAGGCAGGTAATTTTCGTTCAATACCAGTACAGGCTGATTTACCATACTGTCGTCCGCTTTTATATTAAAAGTTATTCTATCAGGAAAACCGTATGGCCTCAATAAGGCTCAGGCGCCGGCTAATTTTTTGGTCTCGGACGGGACCTGACAACACGTGACGTCTTGATATCCCCCCGGTAATCAGGCGCAATGATGTTGAACACGAGGCTGATACTGGGGTCCACCATGCGTGAACTGACTCTGTTTTCTATTTCTTCCAGATTAAGGCAGGTGGTCATTACAGTGGCCAGACGGGCGTTATAACGGTAGTTCATCAACTGGTAGAGCTTTTCCTGTGCCCATGGCGTAGCAGCATGCTCTCCAAAATCATCCAGTACCAGGATCGGCATTTTTTTTATCTTCTCGAATAATGCGTCATAGGAAATCCTGCTTTCAGGGGCAAAAGAGGAACGCAGATGATCGAGCAAATCCGGAACCACGATGAAAAGGACTTCTTTGCCCGTCTCCCTCAACTGGTTCGCAATAGCCGCAGCCAGGTGTGTCTTGCCGCAGCCGTTCAAGCCCTCAAATATCAGCCAGCCCTGCGGAACTCTGGCAAAATCGCGGGCTATATTTAAGGCCTGCTCGAGATTTTTTCGGACCTCGTCGGGAAGGCTCAGCCGTTTGGCATCAAAATTGGCGAATTTCATGTTTTTCAGTAACTCGAGATCAAGGCTATCCAAGCTCTGCAGGCTGGATGACTCCTTTTTCAATATGAGCACCTTGCTGACTTCTGTATCATAAATATGCCCGGCATAGTCATTGCCAAACTCCTCAACTGCCATGCTCGTGGTTATCAGGGTCGGAAGCCTGCCGTTGAAACGGTGCTCTAAGATCTGGTCAAGCTTGCCTTTTGACCAGGCTGTGGTGGCGTAATAATTCAGGTTATCCAATAGCAGCAACGGGCTTTCCTTGATCTGCTCAAATAACTCACCATATCCAACTTCGCTGTTTGGGCTGAAAGCTGACCGCAGGTGATCTAATAGTTCACCGGCGGTGATATAAAATGCGGGGTGACCCAGGCTTATGCGGTAATTCGCCACCGCGGAGGCTAAATGCGTTTTCCCGCTACCGACGGGTCCCGCCAAAATTATCCAACCCTGCGGATTTTCGGCGAATTTACGGATTTCGTCTAAAGCCAATTGAAAAAGCTTCTGAGAAACAGCGTCATTATTGCGTCCTGAAGGCAACAGGTTGTCGAAAGTTAGCTTGGAGAGGCTGCCCAAATTGCTTATAGCCTGTAAACGCGCTGCCTTCCTGGTATCAATATCTTTCCTGGTACAACCACACGGTTCCAGACGGCTGTAGTCGGGCTCACCCGATGCCAGCAAAGGATGTATGAATTTTGTCCCGTGGCATACGTTACAGTCATTGACCGCCGGTGCACCTGCAACGGACGCTTCCGGCTTACCGCCGTACCATGTGTCCGTACTTTCCCCGGACGTATTTATCGGGATCTCCTGCTTGCCGAGAATCTCCGACAGGTTTTCCATCTTTTTTTCCTTCTCTTTCCCAACGTTTTAAAATGCTGTGTATATATTTCCAGCTCCGCACATTTGCTCTTAACGCTTCGCGGAAAGCGTCCTGGATCCATTCCTCAGGATACCGGTGTTCAGCCTCTTGCAGTTCCTCCGCGAGGATAGGTGTAAGCATGCCTATATTCTGTTCATAAAGGTTATAGATATCGCTTGCTTCTACCTGGGCCTGCTCCTCAACCTTCCTGATCTCTACTCTGGGAATCTTCAGTGAGCCTGCGAGTATTTTGCGGATAGTCTCATGCTCCGCCTGGTTATTTATAAAATAAGCGTCGTCGGACAGCTGTTGAACATCTACAGGGATATGCACCAAAATGCCTGCTTGAACGGCGGTGTCCAACGCTTTTTTGAGTATAATTTCCGGATTTCCCGGAACTTCACGCAAACCTTTAATAATCACAGGATCATGTATCAGTTCGCTAGAGCTGGCAAACCGCGGGTAACCCTTTCTCCTGCTCAACAGAAAAAAGATCTGCATCACAACTTTCACCTCAACCAAATCCTCCATCAAAGGCAAGACTTCGCTGAAAAATATATTAGGCAAAGGAGTCACTTCCGCCCTTGGTGGAAAACCCTTGAAACTGCTATCCATGCTTTACCTATACCTTAATATATGGAGCTGACTTCGACAACATTGCTGTCAATATTATCGAACTTGGTGGTTTCCTGGATAAACCTCAATTGTACCTCTCCGGTTGGGCCGTTACGGTTTTTAGCTATTATTATCTGGGCGATTCCCTTGGGATAGGGTGTATCCTCTCCAATCTCGCGCAACCAGTCCTCTTCGGTAGGATAAATCTTGTCCCAGCGGTGTATAAACATTACCACATCCGCATCCTGTTCAATACTGCCGCTGTCCCGCAGGTCGGAAAGCTGAGGTTTAACCTGCTGCTTCAGCCTCCTGCCTTCCTGCCGGTGCTCAATGTTGCGGCTTAACTGCGACAGCGCCAGCACCGGCGTATCAACCTCCCTGGCAAGGGCTTTCAGAGATTGCGTTATTTCTGTGATCTCCTGCACACGGTTATCGTTCCTGGAATCACCGCGCAGCAGTTGTATATAGTCAATCACTATCAAATCAACGCTGTGCTTCAGGTGAAGCCGTTTCGCTTTACTGCGCACCTCACTGATGCGCATATTCGGTGTATCGTCAATATATATCGACGTTTCTGCCAGCCTGGGAATTATTTCTCTGTGCAGCAGCTTTTCCTCAAGGTCTGAAAAACGTCCTTTGCGGAAATGCTGTGACTCGATATTAGCTTCACTGGACAATAACCTTTGAATGATCTCCCGGCGCGACATCTCCAGGCTGAATATGGCAACGCAGGCTTTCTGATTGACCGCGGCATTGCGTGCTATATTCAGCGCAAGGCTGGTCTTACCGATGCTGGTCCTGGCCGCCAGGATCACCAGTTCAGACCGCTGCAAACCTCCCGTGGCCTCGTCAATTGCTTTGAAGCCGGTCTTGACGTTCTGGATATCCCGGGCAGATACCGTTTTCTCCGCTGCTTCTTCAAAATACCTGTTCAACGCATCTTGAATGGGTACGAACTCACCACGCCCCTGCTTGGTGCGCAGCTTGAAGATTATATCCTCAGCTCTGTTAAGCGACAGGTCCACATCAGGGTCGGCTTTATAACCTATGGACTCGATCTGACCGGCGGCGCTTATCAGCCTCCGCATGGTGGACAGGCGGTAAACTATCTGGGCGTAGTGCCTGACATGCAGGGATGTCGGCACCATGGATACAAGGTGGCTCAAGTAAGCTGCGCCGCCGGTTTCATCCAGCTTCCCCAGCCTTACCAGTTCCTGGGCTACAGTAATCTGGTTAATTGATTCATCGCGCTGATAAAGGCCGCGGCAGGCGCTGTATACAAGCTGATTCTCCTCTCTGAAGAAATCCTCCGCACCGACAATTGTATCTATGTCGCTGATCGATTCACTATCAATTAGCAGTGAGCCGATCACCGCTTCTTCAGCATCCAGGTCATAAGGGGGCAAAGCTTCTTTCATTGCTTCAGTCTGTCAATCCTTCCACTATAACCTTGATTTTAGCCACGGCATCCCTGGCAAAAACAACCTCGACTTCATATTCCCCCACTTTGTGCAAAGAATTCTTTAAGGCTATTTTCTTCTTGTCTATATCCACGTTAATGAGATCAGATAACCTGTCTGCTATATCAGCAGAGGTGATTGAACCGTGCAGTGTACCTCTGGCACTGGATTTACCTTTGAAGCGCAATTCCTTGCCACTAATCTGCCCCGCAAGTTCTACGTACTCATCGTGCTGGCGCGCCCGCTTCCTCTCCCTGTCACCGACTAACTTTTCCGCTGTCTTTACCGCACCAGCAGTTGCCGGTAAAGCCAGCCCTTTGGGTAAAAGATAGTGCCTTGCATATCCATCGGCTACCTCTTTAATATCACCCTTCTTTTCCTTAGCTGAAACATCCTCTAAAAAAACTACTTTCATACTGCTTAACATAACTCCTTTCGTTATTATCAATAGCTGTTTAACTATTATTATACAGAATAATTACATTGAAAATTATACGTTCAGCTCTGCTAAAGACAACTCCATAAGGTACTGAACTAAGCTTAAATAATTGTCGTTGAGGAATATTTACCTGGCCGGGCATTCAGGCATTGATCCATATGAAACAGGTTCAACACCGCGGTTGCCGGATACATCACCCTCACCGGAAAACAGTTTAAATCCTTTTAATCATTGCAGTCAAGGACAAATCTATTTGGCTACACGGTGTCCGGCTGTATTATTCAATTTATGGTAAGCACTGACAGTTATAACCGAAACGGGTCCTGTCAACGTGCCAGCATACGTTCAATTTCTTGACATTAAACGTATGGCAACATATAATGAGCCAAATACGTAATCGATTCTGCTGAAATGCAAATTAATACCGCA
>JAPLHJ010000240.1 GCA_026389675.1 Chloroflexota bacterium
CACGGTCATACATAACTCATTGTTAACTGCATACCAGATTTGGGATATTATATCCGGCCCGCCCCGGCTGATTTGCTGCAATCCCGCCTTGTCCTGGATCGCAAGTTTAAGCATATCCCGGCATCTCGAGCCGTAAATAGAGGCGAGATGTTTGGCCGTGTCTCCGGGCAGGCACTCCTTCTGAGCAAGCCAGTCGATCTCTTCCTGCCCAAGCGCCGGCGCACCCGGAAGCTGTTTTTCACCGGTCGTGCAGGCGGCTTTATTACCCAGCTTTTTACACACCAGGTCGGCGGCGTCTTTGGCTACCTCGCGGTAGGCGGTGATCTTTCCGCCCAGTATTGTGACCAGCCCATCCAAATTGTCCCGCTTGCTGTGGTCAATCAATTCATGGCTTCGCGAGGTGTTGGAAGCTGATTTTCCCGGCTTAAGAGCGAGGGAGCGTAAACCGGCGTAAGCGTAGTAGACGTCGTCGATTATAACATCTGGATAAGCAAGGTGCAGGCCTTCGAGGATATAATCCACATCTTCCCTGGTAGCGTATACGGCGTCGAGGTTATCTTTATAGTCTGTGTCGGTCGTGCCCACCAGTGAATATCCTTCCCAGGGGATGACGAAGAACAGCCTTCCATCGATCGGAGAGAAAAGCACCAGCGCATGATTGGAAACCTTTGGGATTACCAGGTGCGCTCCTTTGGTCCTGCGCAAATAGGGTGGTTTGCCGGGGAAAAGCATATCTTTTATGGTGTCGACCCAGTGACCCGCGGCATTGACAATCATGCGTCCCCTGGCCGTCATTACGTCACCGGTTATTTCATCTTTGATTTCAACGCCGCTTATACGGTCGTCCTCACGGATAAGCTTGGTTACACGCGCATGGTTGACCACCGTCGCCCCGTTTTCGCAGGCCGATAACGCTGTTTCGAAATCCAACCTTTCCGTCAGCGGTATGGCGCAATCCGAATAGACGTAGGCGCCCTGCAGTCCCTGCACCCTCAGTCCCGGCTCTTCTGCAAGGGTTTTACCCTTGTTTAAATACCTGTGGTTGGGCAGCGTTTTATCGAAAGAGATCACATCATAAAGCGTGGTTCCCAGGAACATTGCAACATTCAGGGAAAGGTTGGGTATGGGGATGAAAAAAGATAGCGGATGCACGAGGTGCGGAGCGATACGTAAAAGTGCCTCCCTCTCACTGAGGTCCTGGCGAACCAGTCCGAATTCAAGTTGCCTGAGATAGCGCAGGCCGCCATGTATAAGCCTCGTGGAGCGGGACGTGGTTCCCGAGCCGAAATCCTCTTTTTCCAATAAAAGTGTGTCGAGTCCGCGCAGGGTGGTGTCCCGGGCAATCCCGGCGCCGACGATCCCGCCGCCGATAACAATTACATCGTAGGTCTTCCCCGAAACCGACCGGAAATCTCTTTTCATATTTCAGCCCCCGCTTAATTAATAATCCAGTTTTTGGCCCTTTCAACGGCGCGCTTCCAGCTCGAATACAAATTTTCGCGCTGATCTGCGGACATCCCCGGTTCATAGGTAGAGGAAGAGCGCCATTTATCGCTGATTTGCCCGGTATCCTTCCATACCCCTGTGGCCAAACCTGCCAGGTAAGCTACGCCGAGAGCCGTAGTCTCCGCCGTTGCGGCCACCTGGATCGGTATATTCATGATATCTGCCTGGAATTGCATGAGGAACGAGTTAGCCGTGCCCCCGCCGTCCACGCGCAGGACGGGGATACCGATACCGGTTTCAGATCTCATGGTGTCTATTACGTCCCTGACCTGGTAGGCTATGGCTTCAAGTGTAGCCCTGGCGATATGTCCCCTGGTTGTACCTCGTGTAATGCCTGCAATTGTCCCGCGGGCATACATGTCCCAGTAGGGAGCGCCCAGTCCCACCAGTGCAGGCACGAAATAGACGCCGCCATTATCTTCGACTGAGCGCGCCAAAGCCTCGCTTTCAGCCGCGTTATCGATGATTTTCAGGCCGTCGCGCAGCCATTGCACCGCTGCCCCCGTAACAAAAATACTTCCTTCCAGCGCATAGTTAACTTTGCTATCCAGGCCCCAGGCCAGGCTGGTTAGCAGCCCGCGCCTGGAGATTATGGGTTTCTCGCCGCTATTCATCAGGATAAACGAACCGGTCCCGTAAGTATTCTTGGACATGCCGGGCTTGTAACAGGCCTGGCCAAAGAGGGCGGCCTGCTGATCGCCTGCAATAGCGCAGAGGGGTATATTCGCACCTTTGAACATGCCTGCTGCTGTTTCGCCATATACGTGGCTGGACGGGATTACTTCAGGAAGCATGCCGGCGGGGATGTTGAGATTGGAGAGGATATCGTTGTCCCACTGGAGGGTGTTGATATTGTAAAGCATGGTGCGGGAAGCGTTGCCGAAGTCGGTTACATGCGCCTTGCCGCCGCTTAATTTCCAGGCTAACCAGGTATCCACGGTGCCGAAAAGCAGATCGCCACCTTCGGCACGCCTCTGTCCGTCAGTAATATGGTCGAGTATCCATCGGACTTTAGTTGCGGAAAAATAGGCGTC
>JAPLHJ010000195.1 GCA_026389675.1 Chloroflexota bacterium
GATACAGTCACATGCTGCAGGTGGCGGACGATATTCTGCATGAGCGCCGGCGCATTAACGTAACCGAGTATGCGGTTGCAAAATATGAGTCCGTTGACCAGTTCCTCTTTGTTTTCGATAGAGGGATGAACGGCAATATAGCCTATCCTCTCTCCCGGCAGCGCCAGGTCTTTGGAGTGAGATGTCGCTATCAGGCACCGCTGGTAGATATTGAAAATGGGCATATATTTAAGCCCGTCATACATAAGGCTGCTGTAAGCTTCATCGCTGATTAAATATATGTTGATGCCGAGTTCCTTTTCTTTTGCTTTGAGCACCTCAGCGATCCGCCTGAGGAGATCTTCATGATAAACAACGCCTGTCGGGTTATTGGGGGAGTTTAGTATGACCGCTTTCGTTGTGCTGTTAATTGATTTCTCAAAAGCATCCAGGTCGGGCAGGAATTTAGCGTCGGTTGGACAGATCCTGGTCTTGCCCCCGTGGTTGTCGATATAGTTGTCGTATTCCATGAAAAAGGGTGCAAATACGATGACTTCGTCACCAGGTTCCAGGACCGTCTTTAAGATCACGTTTATGGCGCCCGCCGCGCCCACCGTCATGATGATGTCGCCGAAAGACAGCTCAAGGTTGTTTTCCAGGGATACCTGCTTGGCCACCGCCTTCCTTGTCTCTTCATAACCGGCATTCTCCATGTAGCGGTGCATGCCTGCCAGCGGCTGCTCGATGAGCCTTCTAAGCGCCTGCTTGAATTCCGCGGGGGGCTCGATTATAGGGTTTCCCAGGGACAGATCAAATACGTTGTGCTCGCCGTGTTTCTTTTTTAAGACCGCGGCCTCTTCGAACATGCGCCTGGTCCAGGACCCCGACTCCATCCTCTTCCTGACATTATCAGAGATTGACACTGGCTGCCACCTCCCGCCCCTTTTCGAAGGCGCGCATGTTGAGGCCCAATACTTTTTCCGGCAGGCGCCGGGCGATACACTGCTTCCAGGTATCCTGGTCGATTTTAATGGGGATGAGCATCGAAAGGAAACCGAGCATGAAGACATTGAGGGTGCGGATATCGCCGAGGCTGCCTGTTTCCTTAGACCCGTCGACCAGGTGGATGCGTGTCGTCCTCTGTTTAAATGACGCGAGGATGTCCCTGTCAGCCGGATATTTTTGTGTGCCCAGCGAAATCGACAGCGGCGGTATGGCTAAGTTATTGATGATGACGGTGCCTTCAGGCTTGATATAATTCACCCACCTTGCCGCTTCAAGCTTCTCAAAGGCCAGGAGTATATCGGCCTCCTTGGGGCTGATCAGCGGTGACCATACCTTTTTGCCCATCCGCAGGTGGCTGGTTACACTCCCGCCGCGCTGTGCCATGCCCAGGGTGTCCGTTTTCTTAATGTCCAGACCCATAGCAAGGGCAACATCCCCGAGGATATCGCTGGCCAAAACTATGCCCTGGCCACCGACACCGACCATCAATATATCCTGTTTATCGCCGTCCAAAACTGTCACTTTACCTTTTCCCTTGAAATGGGGCTTATGGCTTTTTTCGGGCAGATCTGCTGGCAGATGCCACATTCATCCCCCATACAGGTGTTTATATCGATAGCCAGCTTGCCGTCCTGTTTCTTTATAGCCGGGCAGCCGATGGCGATACAGACATCGCAGTTATTGCAGAGTTGCGGGTCCACCTGCCTCCGGTTCTTGCGCAGTTTATTAATTACCGCGCATTTACCGCGGACGATAACGACCGAGAGTTGCCCGCTGTCCAGTGCCGTCCTGATCGCCGACCGCACGCCCTTGATATCGAAGGCATCTACCGTGGCCAGGTTAGCGACCCCCGCGGCACTGACAATCTTCTCCAGCACGACCTTGTTTGTCGCTTCGCCCTGGGCGGATATGCCCGAGCCCGGATGGTCCTGGTGCCCTGTCATAGCGGTGGTACCGTTATCGAGGATAACGACGGTAATTTTTGCGTTGTTGTATACAGCATCGACCAGGCCCGTCATGCCTGAATGCATGAAAGTCGAGTCACCTATCACGGCCACCACCTTGCTGCTGGTCCCGGCCTTTTCGATGCCGATGGCCTGCCCGATGCTTGCGCCCATGCAGGCAGTGGTATCCATGGCCCGCAGCGGCGGGTAGGTAGCAAGGGTGTAGCACCCGATGTCACCCGTAATGATCAGTTTGGATTCCCCTTCGGATCTCCCTTTCGCGTCTAATATCTTGGAACGCTGGCCGATGGTGCTGAGGACGAAGAAGGCCCCCGCGTGCGGACAGCCGGGGCAGAGGAGCGGGGGCCGCCCCGGTAGATCTTCAACGGGTTTTGCCTCCTCTATTGAATCGATCAGGGTGGCTATCCCCGCCTTGTGCGAGGACTGGCGCACAGCGGCCTTGTTCAATTCACCCCAGCGGGGTACATGCTGCTTGCCCTCGATTTGGATGCCCAGTACTTTAATGTTCTCTTCCAAGAAAGGATCGAGCTCTTCGATCACAAACAGCTTTTTTACCCGCCCCGCGAACTGCCGCAGCATCTTTGCCGGGAGCGGGTAGGTCAGGCCGAGCTTCAGTATGGCAGCATCGGCGAAAACCTCTCGGACATACTGGTAGCTCACACCGCTGGTGACAATCCCGACGGCCATATCGCCGTCGATGACCTGGTTCAGGTGGGTGGTTTCAGCGTATTCCGCCAGTTCGGCCATCCGCTGATGCATGTGCGGTACACGTATCCTGGCATGGCCTGGCAGCATAACATATTTTTCGATATTATGGCGGAACCTTTTTTCGCGGCCGGACCTTACTCGGTCTTCATCGAGTTCAACCACGGAATTGGAATGTGCTACACGCGTGGTGATCCTGAACAGGACCGGCGTGTCGAACCTCTCGCTCAATTGAAACGAGTCGTAGATAAAATCATAAGCTTCCTGGCTGTCCGAAGGCTCCACCATGGGTACCCTGGCCAGCTTGGCAAAGTGACGGTTATCCTGTTCTCCCTGAGAGCTGTGTATCCCGGGGTCGTCCGCGGATATCACCACCAGTCCTCCGTGAATCCCCGTGGTAGCGGCTGCCAGGAATGGGTCGGCCGCCACATTCAGCCCTACATGTTTCATCGATACCAGCGTCCTCACTCCGGCGTACGAGGCGCCGAGGCCGACCTCCATGGCTACCTTTTCGTTGGTGGACCATTCAGCGTAGACGTCCTTGAATTTGGCCAGATTTTCTAATATCTCGGTGCTGGGTGTCCCTGGATATGCAGCGGCCACCCTGATGCCCGCGTGATAAGCGCCCAGGGCTATGGCTTCGTTACCCGATAACAGCTTGCGAATTTTACTCATGTCTGACTGAATTATGTATGAATTGGACAGGGACAACCGCTAATTATAATAAGTATAGGCTGCCAAATTCAAATACCGGTGGCGGTTAAAAAACCGTGGGCTTCTTCTTAAGTTGATCGATGAGCTTGTCCAGCGGTATCGCAGCCAGCGTAAGGCTCTGCAATCCCCCGGCAGACATATGAATAGCCAGTTCGGCCGCCTTTTCATTGCTGGGCGCTTCGACAATAGTTACGAAATCATACTGTCCCAAGAGGGCATATTGAGCGACTATTTTAACGCCCATATACTCGACTTCTTTATTCAGCTCCTTAAGCTTCTCGGGATACTCTTCAATGGCCTTTCTGCCATCGCCACTTAAAGTTGAAAGTAATAGATATATCGCCATAGCCACCTCCTCGATTAATATGATAAATCAGTCTGCAAAATAAGTACCATGTTAGCGTGCCTCAAAACGGCAAAGATATTTTATCATTTATGCCTGTGTTCTGATAGCTTTGACTGTGACGAGTCTGGTTAATTGCATGTATCATACTTAGGTGAAAATTCTTCGTAACTTCAGTAATATATCGTCGGTTAAACAGATCTTCACCATACAAAGGGTTTCGCACATCGCTATAATTATAGGGACACAGCGGCCATCGAATATGCTGCCGTCAGTTATGCAAGGAGAGAATGGATGATTACCGTCCCGGAGATGTTGGCGCGCAATGCCCGGATGTATCCCGGGGATTGTGCCCTGGTCGAGCTTAAGGCCGGGGGAAAGCGGCGCGAAATTACCTGGAGGGAATTCGACCAGGAGGCCAACCGTGTTGCCAACGCCCTGCTCGGCATGGGCATAGGCAAAGGCGACCGTGTCATCCACTGGATGATGAATTCCATCGATTGGCTCATAGCCTATTTCGGGATATTGCGGACCGGGGCCTGGATAGTGCCGCTGAATTTCAGGTTCACCGGCCAGGATTTTAAGTATTGCGCGGATATCTCCGAAGCAAAGATGATGATCATCGGCCAGGAATTCATCGAGAGGGTGGACCTCGTGCGCAACCAGTTGCCACGGGTCGAAAAATATGTCTGCGCCGCTGATAAAGCCCCTGATTACATGATTTCGTTTCAGGATATGGTCAGCGGGTATGATGGCGCCAGCCCTGTTATCAAGACCGGTGATGACGATGACTGCAGCCTGTACTTCACTTCGGGGACAACCGGCGCGCCCAAACCCATACTGCTCACGCATAACAACCTGAAAAGCGCGGCGATTACTGAATATGCGCACCACCACCAGACAA
>JAPLHJ010000210.1 GCA_026389675.1 Chloroflexota bacterium
GTGTGCGCCGGCGTCGTGTATTACGAAGATGTCACCCGGCGCAACCGTCGGCAGCGGCCGGTTCACGGCGAACTTGTCGTTGTTCTCGCAAAGCGAGCCGGTCACATCGTACACATGATCTTTCGGTTCATTTTCCTTGCCCAGCACCGTAATATGGTGATAAGCGCCGTAAAGCGCGGGGCGCATGAGGTTGGCCATGCACGCATCCAGCCCCACGAAGTCCTTGTACTTCACGGAAACGTGCCTGACCTTTGATACCAGATACCCGTGAGGTCCCGTGATGGCCCTGCCACACTCGGTTACCACACGTACCGGCCCCAATCCCATGTCTTCAATATATTTCTTATAAGCGCCGTGGATGCCTGCGGATACCGCATCAAGGTCAATATCCGGTTGCTCAGGCTTGTAGGGTATGCCAAAGCCGCCGCCCAGGTTGATGAAATCGAACTTAATCCCTGTATCATGGTTAATCATCGCAGCCAGCTTGAACAGCATCACCGCAGTTTCCTCGAGGTATTGCTCATCCAGCATGTTGGAGACGACCATAGTGTGCAGGCCGAATCTCTCCGCGCCGAGTTCCACGGCCTTGATGTAGGCGCCTGCTATCTGATCCGTGGTCAAGCCGTACTTGGACTCCCGTGGATCTCCGATGATATCGTTGCCCTTCCGTAGCGGTCCCGGGTTATACCTGAAGCAGATAAGCTCGGGCATCCCCGCGTTTTTATCTATGTAGCCGATATGTGATACATCATCCAGGTTGATGATGGCACCCAGGCTTTTGGCCTTAACATATTCCATGGCCGGTGTATCATTGGAGGTGAACATAATGTCCTCGCCCCGCATACCCAGCTTTTCAGCGATGACAAGCTCCGCCAGGGAACTGCAGTCAGCCCCGAAACCCTCCTCCTTCAAGACATTTACAATGTGGGGGTTCGGGCAGGCCTTGACCGCAAAGTAATTCCTGTAGGCAGGCTTTACCCAGGCAAAGGCCTTTTTATATGCCCGGGCCGTGTCCCTGATGCCCTGCTCATCATAGATATAAAAGGGCGTCGGGTATCTTTTTAGCGCTTCCGGCAAGGCTCTCAAAATACGCTCCGGCAGCAGCCTGGAGGACTCGCGGCGGTAGATATCACACCTCACTGCTTGCTTCGAGCGGGCGATCTTCTCCAGCCTGTCTATCTCAGTGTAGCTGCCCGGCCTCTCCTTTGCCGCATCCCGAAGTGAATTCCCGTATACAGCCAGCCCTTTTTTAGCGCCCGCCGGGCTGATATAGCCATCATTGGAAGTGACGGCCGCGTAAATCTGCAGGGAAACCTCATTGCCCTTCCTGTTCTGTATTATGCCTCCGTCACCGCCATAGATTTTCACGCCCGCGATAGCTGTGGGATTGATGCGAAGGGCAGTTACTCTCGCCTGGAACAGTTTCAATTCGTCAGTCGTCATTTTAATTTCTCTCGCACTTATTATGGCCGGTTGAATTATAACCTATCTAACGGGTTTGATGCCCGCCCTTGCTGATACCCTGATCATTACGCGTGAAATGGACGATTAAAACTGCTATAATATCCCGCGTTATGCCATCCGAACTCCCTGCATACGTACAGGCTTTATTGAACCCCCATGCATACCCGGAACATCCGGCCGCTGTAGAGTTGCAGCAGACGCAGATGTCGTTCATATTCCTCACAGGCAGTTACGCCTATAAAACCAAGAAGCCGGTCAACTTGGGCTATCTCGACTATACCACCCTGGAAAAAAGGGAGTATTTCTGCCGGCAGGAACTGGAGCTCAATCGCCGGCTCAGCCCCGGCGCATATATAGGTGTCCTGCCAATTATGCAGTCGCCCGCCGGGATAGAGCTCAACGGCAACGGCGAAATCATCGAATACGCAGTCAAGATGAAGCAACTGCCGCGCGATAGGATGATGGACGTGTTGTTGCCCCAATACCGGGTCACGCCGGCCATGCTGGACAAAGTAGCTGCGTTAATGGCAGATTTCCATGGCCGCGCTGCTACCAGTCCGCGGATAAGCGCCTTCGGCAGCCTGGAAGGTATCCGGACCAACAATGATGAAAACTTCAGCCAGACGGAGAAATATATCGGCGCCCTCATCACGCAAAAATCCCACCGCCTTATCAGGGAATATTCCGACAGCTTCATAAGTGACAATGCTGCCCTTTTCAACCGGCGGGTGGAACAGGGCAGGATACGCGACTGTCACGGTGACCTGCATTGCGCGCACGTTTGCTTTGCCGATGACATATATATATACGACTGCATAGAGTTTAACGACCGTTTCCGCTACTGCGATACAGCCTCAGAGATAGCCTTCCTGGCCATGGATATAGACCGCTACGGCCGTGCTGATCTCTCCGCATCGTTCGTCCAATCGTATATCAGGGCCGGCGGCGATACAGAAATAACAACCCTGCTGGATTTCTACAAGTGCTACCGCGCCTGCGTGCGCGGCAAAGTGGCCTGCTTCAAATACGACGACCCGCTGCTCAAGGATAAGGACGCTATCATCAAAGAGGCCGGGCTATACTTCAACCTGGCATATAAATTCGCGTGCCGCAAGCCCGTGGTCATAATCGTCACCGGGCTTATCGGCACGGGCAAGACGACCGCTGCCGGGAAAATTGGGCAGGGCCTGGGTTATACCATCCTCTCTTCGGACGTCGTCAGGAAGGAACTGGCCGGGGTTCCTGCGGGTGAGCGACATTACTATGATTTCAGCAGCGGAATTTACAGCCCCGAATTCACGCAGAAGACCTACGGGGAGCTTCTCAGGCGGACTCGCGCTCTACTGAAAAACGGACAATCTGTTATAATAGACGCCTCTTTTAAAAAACGTGCCGACCGTATGGCTGTTCAGCGGCTGGCCGATGAGAGCGGCGCCGGCTTCCTGGCAGTCGAGTGCGTTGCTGACGAGGGCGCTATACAAAGGCGCCTCGAGAGGAGAAAACAGGCGGGCTCAATATCGGATGGACGCTGGGAGATATTCGCCGATATCAAGAAGGATTTCGACAGGGTAGATGAGATAAATGATATGGGGCATATAGTGATAGACACCACTAACCCATCAGGTAATATTATCGAATTGCTTTTGCAAAGGATAGCAGAATTATGAAATACGATATTAAAGACCTTGATCTTGCCGCGGAAGGCAAGCTGCGCATAGAGTGGGCCAGCCACCAGATGCCCGTGCTTAAACTGATACAGGCGCGCTTCGCAAAGGAGAAGCCATTCAGTGGCATACGTATCTCAGGCTGCCTGCATATTACCACCGAGACCGCCAACCTGGCCTTCGCGCTGAAGGCGGGCGGGGCAGACCTGGTGCTCTGCGCTTCCAACCCGCTGAGCACGCAGGACGATGTGGCCGCTGCCCTTGTTAAGCAAGGTTTCCCCATGTTCTGCATCAAGGGGGAGGACAACAAGACCTACTACAAGCATATTATGGCCGCCCTCGACCACAAACCGCAATTGACTATCGACGATGGCGCCGACCTGGTCAGCACCATCCACCAGGAGAAGACCTCCCTGTTGCCCTCTGTTATCGGCGGCACCGAGGAGACCACCACCGGCGTTATCAGGCTCAAGAATATGGCTAAAGCGAAGAAGCTCAAGTACCCTGTGGTCGCGGTCAACGACGCCAAGACCAAGCATTTCTTCGATAACCACTATGGCACCGGCCAGAGCACCATCGACGGCATCACCCGTGCCACCAATATACTCTGGTCGGGTAAAACAGTGGTCGTGGCCGGCTACGGCTTTTGCGGCCGCGGCGTGGCGCGCCGCGCTTCCGGCATGGGCGCACGCGTCATTGTTTGCGAGATAGATCCCATAATCGCCCTTGAAGCTGCAATGGATGGTTTCCAGGTTATGCCTCTGCTGGATGCCGCTGATTTGGGCGACGTATTCATCACCTTGACCGGCAACCGGCACGTCCTGGATAAAAAACATTTCGCCAGGATGAAGGACGGTGCGATCATGGCCAATAGCGGGCATTTCAATGTTGAGATAAACATCCCCGCCCTGCAAGGCCTGTCCATATCCAGGCGCCGCACCCGGCAGTTCGTGGACGAATACGTACTGGTCGATCGCAGGCGCGTCTACCTGCTGGGGGAAGGACGGCTGATTAACCTGGCCGCTGCCGAAGGTCACCCTGCCAGTGTCATGGATATGAGCTTCGCCAACCAGGCGCTGGGACTCGAATATCTGATTAAGAACAAAGGGAAGCTGAAGCCGGATGTTTATCCCGTGCCGCTGGAATTAGATAACGAGGTCGGGCGGCTCAAGCTTAAATCGATGGATATATCCATAGACAGTCTCACACTTGAGCAGCAGAAATATCTTAACAGCTGGGAAGAAGGGACTTAAAACATTAAGGAGCGGAAATGAAAAACACTTTCATGCGTGCACCCAAGTATTTCTTTACATCGGAATCTGTCACAGAGGGGCATCCCGACAAGCTGTGCGACCAGGTCGCCGACGGCATACTCGATGCTATGATCAAGGACGACCCCAAAAGCAGGGTCGCCTGCGAGGTGGCGGTCACCATCGGCCTGGTCATCGTACTGAGCGAGATAACCACCAAGACCTACGTGGAGATACCCGACGTTGTACGGAGGATAGTGAAAGATATCGGCTACACCGAGCCCGCTTATCAGTTCGATTACCAGAGCCTGGCCACGATAGTTTCCATCAAGAAGCAATCGCCCAATATCAATGCGGGAGTCAGCAAGGCCCTGGAGGTGCGCGCAACAGGCAAGAAGGCGGACGAACTCGACCTGACCGGCGCGGGAGACCAGGGTATGATGTTCGGCTATGCCTGCACAGAGACCGCCGAGCTAATGCCGCTCCCCATCTCCCTGGCGCATAGGCTGACACAGCGCCTGGCCGAGGCGCGCAAGAAAAAGGTTATCCCTTACCTTCGCCCGGACGGCAAATCGCAGGTCACCGTTGAGTACAGCTACGGCAAACCCAAAAGGATCGAGGCCGTTGTCATCGGCGCCCACCACGACCCTGCGCCCGATAACGATACCATCCGCCACGATATCATTCAGAAGGTCATCAAGCCGGTCATACCGGCTGCCCTGATGGATAAGAACACCAAGATATACGTCAACAGCGCGGGCCGCTTCGAAGTTGGCGGCCCGGTCTCGGATACCGGTTTCACCGGCCGCAAGCTGCTGGTTGATACTTACGGCGGCTATGCCCGGCACGGCGGCGGAGCTTTCTCAGGCAAGGATCCCACCAAGGTTGACCGCTCAGCAACCTACATGGCACGCTACATCGCTAAGAACTGCGTAGCAGCCGGACTGGCCGATAAGCTGGAGATACAGATCGCCTATTCCATCGGGGTGGCCCACCCGCTCTCCGTTTCCATAGAGACTTTCGGCACAGGCAGGATATCTGATGCCGTAGTACTCAAGCTCATCCACAAACATTTCGATATGCGGCCCGAGGCTATCATCAGGTATTTCGACCTGCGCCGTCCCATCTACCAGGCCACCGCCTCTTACGGCCACTTCGGCCGAACGGACGTTAACTTCCCCTGGGAAAAGACCGACAAAGCTAAGATTTTGAAGGCTGAAGCCGGGATATAGCAGGTGCCAGCCATGATTAAATTCGGTACCGACGGCTGGCGTGCTGTCATTGCTGAGGATTTCACCTTTGCCAACGTGCGCGCCTGCGCCCAGGGCGTGGCCGATTACCTGAAAGGGGTTGGACAGGGCAAGGGGGGAGTTGTCATCGGCTATGATACACGCTTCGCCTCCGAGGATTTCGCCGCGGCGTCGGCCGAGGTGCTGGCCGGCAACGGGATCAAGACTTTCATCTTTCCCGGGACGGCTCCCACGCCGGTAACCAGCTACATGGTAACCGCCCTCAAGGCCGACGGCGCCATTATGATAACCGCCAGCCACAACCCCGGCCAGTACAACGGCTTCAAGTACAAGGTTAATAGCGGATGTAGCGCCCCCACCGATATCATTACTGAGATCGAGAATAACGCCAATGCAGCGGTGGGTACGGGAAAAATCAGAAGGCTGAATCTCGACGACGCGCTCAAAAAGAAGCTGGTCAGCTACCATGACCCCTTCCGTGCCTACGAGAAGCACCTTGGCACACTGATAAACATCGAGTCGCTCAAGCAGCAGCGCTTCAAGCTCGTAGTCGATTCCATGTTCGGCGCGGGCATCGGCTACTTCAAAAGACTTTTGGAAGGCGGCAAGCTCGAGGTACACGAGATAAACCGGGTCCGCAACCCGCTCTTCCCGGGCATACAGCCGGAACCCATCAGCAAGAATCTCGGCAAGCTGGCTCGTCAGGTTATACGTGACGGCGCCAATGTGGGTTTTGCCACCGACGGCGATGCCGACCGCATCGGCATCATGGATGAGAATGGCCGCTTCATGACCACCCAGGAGGTCTTTGCCCTGCTGGCCCTGTACCTGCTGGACGTGCGCAAGCAGCGCGGCGGATTGGTCAAGACTCTCACTTCCACCGACATGCTCTTTACTATCGGTGAGCTTTACAATGTGCCCGTTTTTGAGACACAGGTGGGCTTCAAGTACGTCGCGCCCATCATGATGCGCGAGAATGCCCTGCTGGGAGGGGAGGAAAGCGGCGGCTACGGCTTCCGCGGCCACATCCCTGAGCGCGACGGCCTGCTTGCCGGCCTTTACATCATCGATTACCTCACAAGCACAGGCAAGACACCCTCGCAGCTCCTGGCCGATCTCTTCAAGAAAGTCGGCCCGCACTATTACGACCGTCTCGATATACATACTAATGAGGAGAGCAAGCAGAAAATGCTGGCCCAGATATCCGCTGCGGCGGCTGAGAAGATCGGCGGGCAAAAAGTCGTCAGCATAGATACCCGCGACGGCTTCCGCTACAAGCTGGCGGACGGCTCCTGGTTGCTGGTGCGCTTTTCCGGCACCGAGCCGCTGGTGCGCGTCTACGCCGAGTGCGGCAGCCCCAAAGAAGTACAGAAATTGATACAATACGGACAGGAAATGGTAGGGGTATGAGCTATGTTGAACCTGGACGACCAATCTGTTTACACTTCATTAGATAAATCCGGTATGGGGTCGCAGATACGCGGCCTGCCCGAACAATGCCGCCAGGCCTGGGACAAGGCCTCACAATTACTTCTCCCGTCCGGCTATGCCGATGTCAACAAGGTGGTGATACTCGGCATGGGCGGTTCCGCCATTGGCGGTGACCTGCTCAGGGGTCTGACAGCCTCTTTATCCCGTCCTCTCGTGCTGGTGCAGCGCGATTACGACCTCCCCGGTTGGGTTGACGACGAGACGCTGGTCATCGGCGCCAGCTATTCCGGCAACACTGAGGAAACCCTCTCCGGCTTCACCCAGGCGCTCAAGAAAAATTGTAAAAAGCTGGTCATCTCCACCGGTGGCAGGCTTACCGAGCTTGCCCGCCAGAACGATGTGCCGGTTTTCGTCATAGAGCACGTTTCACCCCCCCGCGCCGCGCTGGGTTACAGTTTGCTGCCCCTGCTGGCCATCATGCAGAATTTGGGTTTTCTAAGCGGCATGGCGGCGGAGGTTGACGGCATGGTATCGGCGCTCAAGATGATGTGCCAGAGCTGGCAGGACGATTCACCGCAGGAGCACAACCAGGCCAAGATGCTGGCAACCCGGCTCTATGACAAGGTCGTGGTCGTCTATGGTGCCGGCATACTGACGGATGTCGCCCGCAGGTGGAAAACCCAGATAAATGAGAACAGCAAGCAGTGGGCCTTCTTCGAGACCCTCCCCGAGCTAAACCACAACGCTGTGCTCGGCTACCGCTATCCCGACGGCATGAGAGACCGCCTGTACGTACTCCTCCTGCGTTGCCAGTCACTGCATCCCCGCACGCTTATACGTTACAAGGTCACCGGCGAGTTGCTGGAAAAGAGCGGCATTCCTTACCAGTACCTCGACAGCCAGGGCGGTAACGACCTCAAGCATGTCATGAACCTGGTGCTGCTGGGTGACTGGGTCAGCTATTACCTTGCCATGCTCAACGGCATTGACCCCAGTCCTGTGCCGCAGATCGATTTATTGAAGAAACGGCTGGCGGAGGGGAAGTAGGCTCATTACTATTACTGTTCATAAATCTTAGCTGAACGCAAACTCTATATAAAGGCATATCGCTTTAATCCATTTTATCGTATCCAGCCTACCGCTATGCATAATGTCCTACCCTCATACATACCTTAGCGGCGGCACAGCGGCACAAACTTGATTAATTATATGGACAGCGGTCCAGGAGACTGCGGGCCAGAATTGTAACGGCACCTGCCCGATGCCCGTTTTGCCGATGGTGGGGCATTATGGACAGTTCCCGAACTCGTGTTTAAGGAAAAGAAGCTTATTCCAGCTTTGCAGCAACTCCTTATAGTATAAAATGAGTAAGTGGTAGTGCGAATCAAGGGGTAAGGTCAAGTTAATAATTCCAGGCTAAAATATTATGATTATCCTAGCGATGGTAACCCCGACCCGTGCTATAAATGTTTTCGCTTAGAATTCATTGCCATGTGTTCTAAATGCTAACTGATCACCCTGCTTCACCTTTTACATTCAGTATCGCACGTTATATCTTCATCAAGGAGCGCTGATATTATGCGCCATAAAAATGTAGCAACACCCGGCACAATGCTTGGCTTAGAATTGACACTATCTTTTTAAAGAATGCTTAAGGAAAGGTAAAAATCTCTGAGATTTTGTCGACTCATTTTTGACCGGGAATATATTCAGGTGCGGCGAGATGTAATCTCAAGATGTACTTACAGCCCCATTCTTCTTGACCTTCCTTTCGCACCTCTTCGAGGTCATTGGGAATATCACTTTTTACCGTGACGGTGGTTCGTTTGAAGTAAGGAGGTTGACCGTACGTTACTGTCATATTGTATGCCCCGGACTCCAAACATATTTTGTCAGTCCTAAATCCATTAGGCGTAGGAGGGTTGGTGGCAAAAGGTCCATATTGATTGCTATCATGGTTGAGTGCAACAGTGAAATTATATTCAATTCCTTCCCTGGGGCCAGTTACAACAACCATGCGGAAGCAATAATTCCCGGTGTCTTGGGGTGGTGACTGTAGCTTAACCGGATCCGACTGTACCACATACCCGCCGAAGTCATACCTCACTACGAATTTGGGATTTGCTCCCGGGGAATCGGGGGAAATATCCCGTGTAAATTCATTCAGCTTTTCATCGGATGTCGTGACCCTTACCGGTATAACCTGCTTGTCATTTACAATTATCTGTGCCCCGTTGCGAACGGCCAGCCTGCCGTACTTTTGCCACTCATAGTTGGTCACTTCGTCCTGGCCCTGCGTCAGGACTGCATGCACCTGGTATCGGCCTGGCACCTTGGAATCTTGCGTGGCCTTCGCTTCCACACTAAAACGCGGCAGAAACCTCTCAAGCACCGCTTCAGCGGCCCTGACCGCTGTAGGCAGTAGTAGAGAACGCTGATCGGCAATTACCGCGGAGTCCAGAAAAAAGCCCGGATTCTTTGAAAGGCTCCACCTATACCACCAGGACGTACGCGCCATGCGTATTCTATGGTCGTCCACATCGTACCAAACGTACCCATCCCGATCGGGAGTACGTCCTGCCATTGAAGGGCTTGGAAATGCCGGCCCGCCATTAGCCGTAACGGTACTTCCGGTAATTGGGATCGTGTCCTTAGAAAGGAAATTGGTGTTTGTCCAGTTCGCAATCTGGCGCATCATCTTGATGACGTCCTGGTTGTAGTTAATCGCGGTGGACCAACCTCCTGAGGCAGAGTAATACTTGAGCACATGTTCGGCCGTTGTACTGGTTTCGGCGGGGTCAGCATCACCCAGGCGTCCGCCCAAAAAGCTGGCGTGCCCGTCGTTACGAACGTGTGGAGGCAGTGTCAGGTCGGCAAACAGGTGCATTGTCTCACCAACAGCCCTCCATGCCTTCCCATAATTAACATTGGAGGCATCCGTGTCCGCAAGGGCTTGCTTGAAATATTCCTTGGCATCGTTCCAGGAGTATCGCTGCGGCAAAAAGTACTCGTCAACCCACCCTTTTTCCTGGTTTTCGGCCCATCCAATAAGGCTGATTTCCGGATTGCGTATGGTGCTGCTGACCCGCGTTCTCAGGAAATTCACAATCTGCTGCTGGTCGGTCAGCCACGGCCTGGGGTTATCAGGGGGATACGGGTTGTAGAAATGCCGCAGGGCCATGGGACCCTCGGGTTCATCCGCCGAAAAACCTCCCCAAGTTATCCAGTCACCGGCGAAATGCCGCTTCTTAACAGCGGGGGGAGCATGAAAGAGGTCAGTCGTATTTTCGGGGTCCCATGCCTCTCCCCAGCATTCAGCTCCGTTTAATGTGGCATTTATTAAAAACGGATCATTGTTTTTTAGGGTCTCGAATAGCTCCAGCGCTGAACGGTTGACCTGCGGGTGGACCGTCTGATTGTCCCAGGCTAATACATCAGAGGGAAAGCATACCACTAAAACTATTAGGACAGTCAATACATAGTGTACAACTCTTATAACCCGCCAATTTTCCATTCCGGTCCCTCCCTAAGCAGGAAAAACTAATCTGTATCTGAATCGAGGTGCATATTATACAGCACAGAACCGGGGTAGACTTCCGGCACTTTGGCGTTACTCAGTGCTGTTGCCACTTTGGAAGCATTTGGTGATGATAGGTCAAGGCCATCGCCGAGCTGCGCTTTCGTACTCTCGTCGAGTTCGTTCAACAGGCCATTTTTATCACCGGCGAGCATAGCTGTTGCTGCTCTTTTGATGACTTTGCCCGTTTCTTCCTTTATGGTCGCAATCTCGCTGTCGGTAAGCTTCGTAACGGTCTGGATTGCCGCAGTTGACCCCTTCAGGACAGGCGAACTATCCTGTGTTCCCGGCTTCTTTGCGGGTATCATGGAGCTGATCTTGTTAAGCAAGGGTGCACAAACACATGAAAATCCACTCTGTTTATTAGGAAGGCAGGCAATAGTGACAAAGCATACTGTGAGTACTGATATACCAATGAAGAAGTTCCATGTTGCTCGGGACACACGCACCTCCTGTTTCAGGACCACCGCTTCTTTGCCAAATTACATCATATCATGGGATCTGCAGCCGAAGCAATCCACATAATCGTGAGTAAAAAATATATATCCTGGCTGGTTGTTCAAAGTTACTTTTGTTACCGGCGATAAAAGACGGTAGTTA
>JAPLHJ010000184.1 GCA_026389675.1 Chloroflexota bacterium
ACCGGTACGTTGAATGTCTGCTTGAATTTCAGTGAAGTCTCCGCGTTGAAGCCCTGCGGCATATCGGGCGGTGCGTTGGTATACTGGGCTGACTCATATACCCCGATGGAGACGTCCACGGCATTTATACCGGCTGCTACCAGCTTTTTCATAACCTCGATGCTCTCGGGTACGGTACGTCCCAGCGGCACGGCCTCGTCGGCGCTGATGCGGAAGAGTAGGGGGAAGTCCGGCCCGACCAGTTCGCGCGTCCTTTTGACTATCTCCAGAGGGAAGCGCACAAAGCCGTCAAAACCCCCGCCATACTCGTCAGTGCGCTTATTGGCGTAGGCTGACATAAATTGGGCGATCAGGTAGCCGTGCGCACCGTGCAGTTCGGCGGCGTCGCAGCCTGCCTCCCTGGCGCGGCGCGCGCCCTGGGCGTATTTCTCCACCATGTCTTTTATCTCATCGATGGTCATGGCCTGGGGAACCTGGCGCAGCACCGGATCGGGTACGTCCGAGGCTGAGATAGGGGCTTTGCCGCCGATGAACATGGGGAAGGTGCTGCGGCCCGGGTGGTAAAGCTGGACGACCAGTTTCGTGCCGTATTTATGCACGGTATCCGCCAGCCTGCGGAATCCGGGGATAAACTTGTCGTCATGCAGGCAGAGCTGGTGCCCGCTGCCCAATCCCCGCTCGCCGTCGATGGCGGTCACTTCGACTATGATCATGCCGAATCCGCCTTTAGCCCTCTGCTCATGGTACTTGATCAGCCTGTCTGAGACCCCGCCGCCGTCGGCGGCGAATCCGCTGCCCATGGGCGGGACGGACAGGCGATTTTTAACCTCCAGATTACCGATTTTTATGGGCTGAAAGAGGGCTGCGTATTTATCTGACATGGGGGACTCCTTAGATGTGAAATTTTGCGCTGACTTAATAGGATAGCACTTTATAAGGGCAGGCGGGAAAATATGCGCTTTTATCAGATAGGCAACAGGTTGACAAGCCCGCCGGCGGTCAGGCCGGCCAGAATCATGATGCCCAGGGATTTAAGCAGACTGCGGAAACCCATCTCCCTGAACATGATGGCCAGGGTGGCGATGCAGGGGAAGAACATCACCAGAACGATGCTGCTGACCACAAGCTGCTTGGCGGACAGTCCCAGCGGGGCCAGAAGCGCCATGGCGGCATCCATGCGGAAGAAGGCGACGAAGATGGCGGCTATGGCGTCTTTAGGCAGACCCAGCAGCCCGCTGATGACGGGGGCGGTAAAGTTGGCGATGGCCTGGAAAATGCCGACCATGTTGAGTATATTGATTACCGGGATGGCTATGATCATGATGGGGACAGCCTCAACGATGAAGCCGCGCACTCTCAGCCAGAGCTTCTCCGTGGTCAGCCTCCAGGGGAATAACCGGTAAGGGGGTATCTCTATCAGCAACTCCGGCGTGAAACCCTTCACCATGAGGTTAAGCAGGATGCCGATAATGACCCAGGCCAGAAGCAGCGTGGCATAGATGATGGCCACATACTGTATGCCGTGCTGGCCGACAATACCCAGGATGAGTGCTTGCAGTGAAGCGCAGGGCACGGCGATGGAGATGAGCGTCATGGCGATGAAGCGCTCCTTGCGACTCTCCAGCACGCGGGTGGCCAGCATGGCCGGGACGTTGCAGCCGAAGCCCAGGATAGTGGGTATGATGGCGTAGCCGTGCATACCGAAACGGTGCATAACGGTATCGATCATCACCGCCAGGCGCGGCAGGTAGCCCGTATCCTCGAGCAGTCCCAGCGCGAAGTAGAAGGTGATGATATAGGGCAGTACCAGGGCGAAGGGCACGTAAAGGGCCGTGGTTAGCAACCCCCACGATTCCACGAAATCTATCCGCCCGTTGACCAGTCTGCCGATTAAAATGTCGTGCAAAAAGCCGCTGCTGCCCGTAAAGGTGCTTACCCACGATACCACCGGCAGCCAGAGCGTTTTGAAAATCGGGTCGGCGACGAAGCGGTAAAGGGCGTCCCCGCCATAGCGGACAAACAGAAAAACGGAGACGGCTACCAGCAGGGCTATGAGAGTGCCGGACAGTGGTTTCACGGTAGCGTCGGCCAGGGTTTCACCGAAAGTGTGGTGGCGGTGCGTGACCTGTTGCACCTGCCCGATTATCTCACCGATGCGTGCCCAGCGTTCCTCCCTTGTGGCAGCGGGGTTGGCACGCATTACAGCGTGCGGGATGCTTTCCACCAGGTCCTTGATGCCTTCGCCCGTGGTGGCCACGGTGGGCATAACAGGCACGCCCAGCATACGCTCGAGGGCGATTAAATCTATGCTGATGCCGATATGGCGTGCGTCGTCCCAGACATTGAGAGCGACGATTACGGGTATCCTTTCCTCGAGCAGCTCCAGAGTCAGGTATAAATCACGCTCCAGGTTGGTGGCATTGACCACATTGATGATGATGTCGCCCGACCTGAGCATCTGCCGGGCCACCTCGCCGGCCTTGCCCGAGCTTTCCAGTGAATAGACGCCGGGCGTATCGATAACCTCAGCCTCTTGCTGACCTACCTGCATGTGCCCGGAGGAGAAGCCGATGGCGGTGCCCGGGTAATTATCCGAAATTACGTGCGAACCCGTCAGGTGCGAGAAGAGGACGCTCTTGCCAGCGCCGGGATTACCGGCAAGCAGTATTTTCATCTGTGACGCCGCCCGGTACCACCAGTATTTTATCCGCGATGCCGCGTCCCAGCGAAACCTGCACGTTGTCGATGCGGACGGTGATGGGACCGCGCATATACATGGAGCAGAACCGCGTGATGAGCTTGCCCGGCCTGATGCCCATGGCCGTGAGTTTCTCCTCAAGTCCGTGGCCGCCCTCGACAGTTGACACGACCGCCTCCTGGCCGTCCTTCATTTGTGAAAGTGTAATTATATTATTTTCCATTCTCAACCCCTGCACTGCGGGCAGTAGCCGCTCAAGTTCATCTCGGCGCTGACGATTTTGAAGCCGCCGGCCCTGGCGATCTCGTCCCTGACCCTTTTTACTACTGGATATTCAAATTCGATCACGGACCCGCAGCCTATGCAGACCAGGTGGAAGTGGCTGCCGTTACGCCCGGCCTCGTAGTGGTGGTGCTCCTGTCCCAGGTGCGATTCAACCACCAGTCCCAGTTCCTTAAATTTACCTATAGCCCGGTAGACAGTGGAAAGGCTGATGCGAGGGTTCTTGCGGCGCGCCCTGGCGTAAATCTCGTCCGCTCCAAGGTGCACGCCCCCGCGGCTGATGATATCGAAAACCAGGGCCCGCTGCGCGGTCATACGCGAACCAGGGCTTTTCAGGATTGTTTTATTGAATTTCATTTTTACAATATTACTGCTAATGCAAATTATTTGCAATAAAGATACGGAAACGAGTGTGCAGGGGCTTAAAGAAGTTGAAGTCACGGGGAGTAGTTACGCCCCGGTCAGGCCGGCCAGCAGTCGGCGCGCTTTTTCGGCCGCCCGTCCCCTGTGGCTGATGAGGTTCTTAACGTCGGGAGGCAACTCGGCTATAGTTTTATTATATTCCGGCAGGAAGAAGATGGGGTCATAGCCGAAACCGTTGTCCCCTTTCGGCTCGAGAGCGATGCAGCCCTCGCAGGTTCCCTCAGTGGTCTGGGTCAGCTTGCCCGGTTGAGCGATGGCTATGACGCATTTGAACCTGGCCTGCCGCATGTCCTGCGGGATATCCCTGAGCTTGTTTAACAGGAAGCTGACGCGCTCGGTGTCGCTGGCGTTATCCCCGGCGTAGCGCGAGGAGCGTACACCGGGTTCTCCTCCCAGTGCATCCACCTCCAGTCCGGAATCGTCCGCTAAAGTAAGAAGCCCGCTCAGGGCCGCGTAAAACTCGGCCTTGACGCGGGCGTTCTCTTCAAATGTAGTATAGTTCTCTTCAGCTTCCCGGCTGATGCCGGCCTGGTCGAGCGTTACCGTCTCGATATCCAGCCCTTTGAGCAGGTCCCTGTATTCGGCGGCCTTGCCCTTATTGGTGGTGGCCAGCAATAGCCTCAGCATGGGGCTGGTTAAATCTTCTCGAAGCGTTTGGCCAGCTTTTTCATAACCTGCGGCATGGTGGTGTATTCCATTTCGTCCAGCGGCAGCCGGTGGGGTTCGAAGGGGCCGTGCCGCCTGAGCATATCGGCCATGTCCATGGCCTGCTGCCGGGCATTATCGAAGGCCACGTCGTCGAACATGTCGACCGGTCCCACCAACTTGCCTTCAGCGAGCTGGAAGCCTGCGGCGATAACGCGCGGAGGGCCGGCGAAACGCGTGGGATTGCATCCTTTCACCGACACGGGTGTGAGCGGGCCGTTATGGGAGCCGCGCATCCAGCCTTCCACGATGTGCGGCCGGGCGAAAGGCTCCAATACTTCGCCGACCGCCGGGAAGATGCCCTGCGCCCGCACGATGCAGACGGGGTCATCCTTGCCCACGTAGCGCCCGGCAAGCAGGGACAGCTTTTGCGTGGACGAGGTAGCGGCTATCTCACCTGTTTCGCGGGAGTAAATGGACTTCACGCTGTAACGCGAAGGCGCGCCGATGAAGACCAGCATATCGTAGATCTCGTCAGGGCAGTTGAAGATGATGCGTTTGCTCTCTTTGACGTCATGCACTTCGAACTTGAAGCCCGCGTGCATATTGGAGGAGATAACCAGGCCGATGGTGTTGAAAGGATCGCAGAACATCGAGTAAAGCGGCAGGTTCCATGCGCCGGAGGCCGTCTTATCGGCCATGAAGACGATGACCGGCTCTGCCTCACGCTCGTCGATCTCCATCTCGGCCACGCCCGGCCCCTGGCCCTTGACGTTGCCGGAGAAGGCGTCCGAGAGCAGGTCCTGTCCCGCGCCATGCAGTTTCAATTTCTTGGCGATGGCGGTGCAGCTCTGGAAAGCATTCCAGGCCATCTCGTGGACCTTGCTATTGTCGATGCCGTGCTTGTGAGTCATGATGAACTGCAGGTCGTCGCCACAGCGGGTGACGTGGTAATCGATGAGCAGCCCGGACTTCCTGGCCTTAGCCATGCAGGTCTCGCCCTCTGCCATCAGGTCCGGGTGCATGCTGCAATGTCCCACCCATCCACCTATATCAGCCTTGATCACACTAATAGTGAGTTTCATTAAGCCTCCTTTGAATGATATTTATTTTCGGCCATACCGTGAAGCCAGGCATGCTAAACGGAATTACGTATATGATAAGTATGCCCGGGTGTATCGCAAATTATCAGGTG
>JAPLHJ010000181.1 GCA_026389675.1 Chloroflexota bacterium
CCATGATGTCGCGTACCGGCAGTATCCAGCCTTTAGGCACACCCTTGCGCGCTGGGTCATGGCTGAGGCTGAGCGGTGTCTTAACCATGATGGTGGCATAGTCGTCGTATTCGGCATCGGCTTCCAGTGATTTAGCCTTATTTTCAGCCGTGGTTGACCAGGATACGCCATCGGCGCCGTAAACCTCACGGGCAATTACCTCAACCCTGTCGCGCAACTTCATCTCCTGGGGGTAAAGGAATTTAAACTCGTTATCTTCCTTGCAGGCATCCTGTACCACGTCGGCCAGCTCCAGCGCGCCTTCCCCTCCGAATTCCCAGTGGCGGGATACGGCGCAATGGGCCCCGGCCTGCTCGGCCGCCCTTTTTACCATGGCTATCTCGGACTTGGTATCGGTATGAAAGACATTGATGCAGACGACCGGCTTGACCCCGGCTTCAGTGATAATCTTGATATGGTGTAGCATGTTGGGGAGGCCTTTCTCAAGCAGCCCCAGGTCTTCCCTGGTATATTCGTCCGGCACGCGCAATCCGGCCACGATAGCCGGCCCGCCCCCGTGCATTTTGAGCGCGCGGACGGTGGCGACCAACACCGAGGCGTTCGGCCTGAGGTCGCTGAGCCGGCATTTCACGTTGCAGAATTTCTCGAAGCCAATGTCGGCCGCGAAGCCGCTCTCGGTGATATGGTAGTCGAACATCTTGAGCCCTATACGGTCGGCGATGATCGATGATTGCCCCAAAGCGATATTGGCGAAGGGACCGGTGTGCACCATCAGCGGCTGGTATTCAGCGGTGCAGCACAGCGTGGGATTGATGGTGTTCCTCATCAGGGCAGTCATAGCGCCGCCTACCTGCAGGTCGCCGGCGGTGACGGGGTCGCCATGCTTATTGAAGGCCACGGTGATACGGTCCATGCGGTGGCGCAGGTCGGCCAGATCCTTGACGATGGCCAGCAGTGCCATCAATTCCGAGCTGACGGCAATCTGGAACTTGGACTGCATGGTATAGCCGTCCATCTTGCCCCCGATGCCGATGATTATATTGCGCAGGCTCTGGGCGCAGAAATCCATCACCCAGCCCATCTCAATCCGCGTGGGATCGATATCCAGCCTCTTCATGCCGGAGAGCATGTCGAGCTTCCTGTCATCGTAATTTCGCTCATGCTGCATGCGCGCCGTGACGGCCACCATGGCCAAATTATGGGCATTGGTGATGTCATTGATGTCTCCCGTGAGGCCCATGGAAAACTCGGTCATGGGGATAAGCAGCGCGTTGCCGCCCCCGGCCGCCGTCCCCTTGATGTTCATGGTCGGTCCACCGGAGGGCTGCCTGATGCACCCGCCGACGTTAAAACCGCGCCTGCCCAGGCCTTCCAGCAGGCCGCAGGTGGTGGTGCTTTTACCCTCGCCCAGGGGAGTGGGCGCCCAGGGGAGTGGGCGTGATGCCGGTAACCTGTACGTATTTGCCGTCCGGCTTTTCGCTCAGGCGCTTCATAATCTTTAAGTAATCCAGCCTGGCCACCTTGCCGTAGGGTATCACCTCATCCTTCTCCAGGTTTAACTTTGCCGGCCAGTCGGAGGGCTGCGGCATATTTTTCTCCGCCTCTTCCGCTATTTGCCAGTCGCTCATTACCAGGGGGTTATATGGCATCAGTAATATCTCCGTACCGCGAGTATAGATTGCCGCGTCGCCTGCGGGCTCCTCGCAATGACGTTTTTGTTGGCGCTCCTCTTCTCAATTTAATCGCCTTTCCTTTATAGTATACCTGTGCGGCGCTCGGCGGACTCGATGGTATTTTGCAGCAGCATGGTGACGGTCATCGGGCCGACGCCGCCGGGGACAGGGGTGATAGCCGCGGCCTTTTCCTTTACGGCATCGAAATCGACATCGCCAACCAGCCGGTAACCCTTTTCCCTGCTTTTATCCTCAACGCGGTTCACGCCCACATCGATGACCACCGCCCCTTCTTTAACCATATCGGCGGTTATGCAGAGAGGACTACCCATCGCCGCTACCAGTATATCCGCCTGCCGCGTGAAATTGGCGATGTGACCGGTTCCGGTGTGCACTACTGTTACAGTCGCGTTGGCGCCCTTCGCTTTCTGCAGGAGAATGGCCGCCAGCGGCTTGCCCACCAGGTTGCTGCGGCCGCAGATTACCACGTGTTTCCCGGCAGGGTCATAGCCGCAGCGCACCAGCATCTGCTGTATGCCGTGCGGTGTGCAGGGCAGGAAGCAGGGTTGCCCGCGCAGTAGCTTGCCCAGATTCACCGGGTGAAAGCCGTCGACATCTTTTTCCGGGGATATGTAATAAAGCACCTTCTCGGTATCTATGTGGCCAGGAAGAGGGGTTTGAACGAGTATGCCGTCCACCTGCGGGTTACGATTGAGCTCTTCGACTATCTCGATCACCTTTACTTCGGATGTATCCGCAGGCAGGCGTATGGTGTTTTCCGTCATTCCTATCTCAATCGCGCCTTTTTCCTTGGATTTAACGTAAGAAAGTGAGCCCGGATCGTCGCCTACCAGCACGACACCGAGGAAAGGCGTCTTGCCCGATACCTGTAACCGGGCCACACGTTTCTTCAGTTCGCTGCGTATCTCCGCGGCTATCTCAAGTCCGCTGATTATCCTGGCTGTCATCGTAAGCTCATTTTAAAGAAATTAGGGAACTATTATACAAATTACATAAGACGCATACAATATTTTGTATTGTGGCGCACTATCAGTGGATAACCTGACGGTAATTAGCCCTGGCTCTCGGCTAATATCTCTTTCACTATTCTGGCGGCAAGCGGGACGGCGGCCTGCACGGGAGGTGTCAGATCATTGCTGAATTCATAAGCATCGGGTATCTCGATGGCCACGATGCTGATCTTGCCGGGCAGCTTCATATTTAATATTTTGCCGATCTCAAGAGCGGTCGGCAGGTCTACGTCATGCGCCGAGGGGGTATGCTTGGTGACCCGGAAATCGTCAAGGGCCAGGCGGTAGATATCGCCGGCCCTGCCTTTGACCGTCTGAATGGCGTCAACTATTACAACATCATCGTAATCCATAATGAAATCGAGGATGGCAAAGCCGGAGACATCGCTGGCGGTCAGCGCAACATCCCCGGGAGGGGGATCGGCCTCGAGAGCTTCGATGACGCGAAAACCTACGCCGTCATCACCGATGATGGGGTTGCCAATACCGAGGACCAGTCTTTTCATCCCGCGGCAGCTTTTTGCGCCGCATCAGTGTCAGCAGTCCTGCCATTGAGGTAAGGGCTCAGCAGCTTGCGCGGTGAAACTATGTTGCCGTCCAGCGCAGCCTGCTTGAAATCAAGCCCCAGGGCTACGGCGATGATTTGAGGTACGGCCAGCACCGGCAGGTTGAAGTGTGACTTATATTTGCCGTTGACCGCTGATTGATAGGCGTCTAATGCCGTGTGGCAGAGCGGGCAGGTAGTGGAGACGATGGCCTGCGCGCCGTTGCCCGCGGCGTTCTCAAGCAGCTTATGGATGAGGTCCAGGGCCATATCGGTTTCGGAGATGACCAGCGAGCTTCCGCAACACCTGGCCTTGAGCGGATAGTTGACGGGTTCCGCCCCCAGCGCCGCGGAGATCCGGTCTAACCAATCAGGGTATTCACGGTCATCATAGCCGTACTCAGGGCGAACCTGCTGGCAGCCGTGATAGCAGGCTACCTTGAGCCCGGTTAGCGGGCGTTTGACTTTCGCGGCCAGCGCCTCGACCCCGACATCATTGTAAATAACCTCTACGATATGCCGGACCTTCACGGTGCCGTTATAGTTCAGGCCGACCGAGGTCAGCGCTTCATGCACCTGCCAGGCCAGCTTGTGGTCATCCTTCATAAGCTCGTTGGCTTCATGCAATATCGTATAGCAGGAACTGCAGGGCGTCACCAGGTCGAGGCCTGTTTTCTCGGCCTGCGCTAATACGCGCGCCGTGATGGCCATAGCCTTGACCTTGTCCACGCCGCTGAACGGCGATGACCCGCAGCAGGTCCAGTCCTCAAGCTCCATGAGTTCGATATCCAGGGGTTTGGCAATTGCTTTAATGGCCTTCTCCACCGGCGCGCCGGTGGCTTCCATAGAACAACCGGGGTAATAAGCGTAATATCTCATCTTGAACCTCCCGTGGTTATGTTATGGAACATCTGGTTGAGCTGATGCCGGCCTTTTACCGCCTTGGGCAGCAGCGGCATACGCTTGTGCGTCAGCAGGTTGAAGGCCATGGGCAGCATCTTTAGCGCGGCAAAGGGATTGGTCTTGAGAAAATACTCGAGCATAAAGCCGAATTCGTAGATCCGGCCGTTCTGCTCGATTGAACGGGCGAAGGAGCGCTACATGGTTGTGGTTTTGGTCGGTGGATTATAACCTTGGTCAAGCGCGATGGCCTCCAGAGCATGCATTATATTGGCCGGCTTGATATCCCGCGGGCAGCGCGCTGTGCAAAGGTAACAGGAGACACAATACCAGATCGAGCTGCTGTTGAGCACCTCGTCTTTCATCCCGGCGCGCACCATCGCGATGATTTTGCGGGGCGGGTGCTCCCAGTGGGCGGCCGTGGTGCAGGAACCGCTGCAGACGCCGCACTGCACGCACTCATTGATTTTGCCACAGGCCGGGACAGAGGCGACTTCGTCCAAGAAAGAGGGTTTCAGCGTAGTTTCCATGTACCCTTCACTCCTTTACATAAAGGCTATAATAAAATGCCCTCGAGCTCGGCATTGATCTGCTCATTGGTAAAATGCCTGTGGATGATCGCGCCGCTGGGACAGCCTGCCACACAGGTACCGCAGCCCTTGCAGAGGGCTTCGTTGACCCGCGATACCTTGTCCTTCTCGATGTAGGATATGGCGCTGTACGGGCAGAGCAGGTTGCAGACCCTGCAGCCGGAGCATTTCTCCTCGTCGATAAAGGCGGTGTCGGCCTCGATCTCCACCTTGCCCTTATTGATCAGCGCCAGCACGCGCGCCGCCGCCGCTGAGGCCTGGGCTACGGTATCGGGGATGTCCTTGGGACCCTGGCAGCAGCCGGCGATAAAAATACCATCGGTCATGGTAGCCACCGGGTCGAGCTTGGGGTGTTTCTCGGTAAAGAACCGCTCTTTGCCCAGCGAGATGTTGAAGGTATGGGCGATGTCCTGCGCATCCTTGTTGCCTTCCAGGCCGCTGCAGAGTACCACCATCTCCACCGGCAGCCTGCGCTGCTTGCCGACCAGCGTGTCCTCAAATTGAACGATGAGCTTGCCTTTTTCCGCCGGCGTCTGGGCCACATCGGTAACCTCGCCCGGCCTGCCGCGGAAAAACACCGTCCCTTCCTTTTGCACACGGTTGTAGAATTCCTCGTAACCCTTGCCGAAGCTGCGGATATCGATATAGAACTCGTACACCTGGGTGCCCTGCACGTGTTCCTTGAGCAGGTGGGCGAATTTCATGGCATACATGCAGCAGACACGCGAGCAATAGGCGTGGTATTTTTCATCGCGGCTGCCTACGCAGTGGATGAGCGCTACACTCTTGGGCTCCTGGCCGTTCTTGAGCAGTACATGGCCTGATGTCGGCCCCGCCGAGTTTACCATGCGCTCGAATTCCAGGCTGGTTATCACGTTGTCCAGGCGGCCGTAGCCGTATTCCTTGATGGGCGTGGGGTCGAAGGCCTGGTATCCGGTGGTCAGGATGATATTGCCGACCTCTATATCAAGGACTTCGTCTTCCTGCTGGAAGTCAACGGCATTGCGCTCGCAGAATTTTTCACAGGCGCGGCATTTACCCTTGAGGAAGTAGGTGCAGTGCTCCTTATCGATGACGGTCACGTTGGGTACAGCCTGGGCGAAGGGTGTGTAAATGGCCTTGCGCTTGGACAGTTTCTCATCGAACTCACTGTCGACTTTTACCGGGCATTTGGTCATACAGGTCCCGCAGCCGTTGCATTTCGCGGCATCCACGTAGCGGGCCTTTTTCCTTATCTTGACCCTGAAGGTGCCCACGTACCCTGAAACGTAATCTACCTCGCTGTAGGTCATCAGTTCGATCGAGGGGTGGGCCCCCACCAGGCTCATCTTGGGCGTCAGTATGCAGGCCGAGCAGTCGAGCGTGGGGAAGGTTTTATCCAACTGCATCATGTGCCCGCCGATGCTGGGTTCTTTTTCTACCAGGTAGACCTTGTGCCCGCTGTTGGCGATCTCCAGCGCCGCCTGTATGCCGGCAATGCCGCCGCCGACGATCAGGGTATCCGGGTGAACCGGGACTTGCTTGTCCTCGAGTGGCTGGTGGTAATAGACGCGGCGCACCGCGGCCCTTACCAGGGCCATGGCTTTCTCAGTTGCTTCCTTGCGGGACTCGGTGACCCAGGAGCAATGCTCGCGTATATTGGCCATCTCGAAGTAGTAGGGATTCAGCCCGCCGTCCTGCACTGCCCTGCGGAAAGTAGGCTCATGCATCTGGGGTGAGCATGATGCAACGACAACACGGTTGACACCCAATTCTTTAATATCGTTCTTGATCAGGTCCTGCCCGGGGTCAGAGCACATGAATTTATAGTCACGCGAAACTACTACGGACGGCAGGCTTCTGGCGAACTCGGCAACCTTCTCCACATCCACTGTTCCGGCGATGTTGCTGCCGCAATGACAGATATAAACACCTATCCTGGGTTCCATCATGACCTCCTTGGCGGGATTACTGCAAAATTCACGACGTTTATTGTTGAACCAATCGGTTCGGGTGGATACTTCAAATTCGGGGATGATTATAACACCCCGTGTGGGAACCGACAAGCAGCGGCAGACATATTTATTGCATAGCCTGTGTGTGATAAAATTATACGGTTTTTCCGGGGTGATATATTGAAAATCTTAGTTACCAACGATGACGGCGTGAACGCCGACGGACTCTGGACGCTGGTAGGCAAGCTGAAGGAGGTTGGCGATGTGACCGTGGTCGCTCCCGACCGCGAGCAGAGTGGCGTGGGGACTTCTATAAGCTTTCATCATCCCATACGGCTGACGAAGATACATGAGAAGATACATGGCATCGACACCTATTCTGTTGAGGGCACGCCGGCCGACAGTGTCATCATGGCGGTCAAAGTGGTCATGCCGGACGGCATCGACCTGTTAGTATCCGGCATTAACCAGGGCCCCAACTGCGGCTATGACGTTTTCTTATCCGGTACGGTGGGAGCGGCGTTGCAGGGTTTCTTCTACTCTATCCCTTCGATTGCGGTATCGATGAATGCCTTTACCGGACCCAGGTTTGCTACCGGCGCAAAGGTAGCGCGTGAAGTGGTCAGGTATATTATTAGTAAGGGCATAAAAGGCAAAATGCTTTTGAATTTAAACGTGCCCGACCTGCCGCTGGATGAGATAGCCGGGGTTGATGTAACCAAATTGGGTGAGAAGATATATTCGGCCGGAATTGAAACGGGTAACGATGGCAGGCATGATTACTACTGGATATTGCACAGGGGAACCGATATGGCGGATGTCAGCGGCACCGACCTGTGGGCGCTCAAGCGTAACAGGGTGTCCATAACGCCGCTGCGCTTTAACCGCAGGGAATACAGCACGGAGTTTGTACATGAACTGGCGGCCACCGTAGCAGGGCGCCTGGTGAAGAGTAAATAATCTTAAGCAAGGAGAATCAAATGTCAGAAGTTGTAATCGTTAGCGGTGTGAGGACGGCCATCGGCGCCTTTGGTGGTGGACTTAAGGAGCAGACTGCTGCAAAGCTGGGCGCGATCGTGATAAAGGATGTCCTGAAAAGGGTTGGACTCAAGCCGAAATCCGGAGCGAAACTTATGGATCACGGACCCAAAGCGCTGGCGGGTGGCGGGCTAAGCGAGCTCGAGCAGAAGTATTATGACTGGCCCGACGGCCTCAAAGATATACAGGTGGACGAGGTTATCATGGGGAATGTACTGCAGGCGGCGCAGGGGCAGAACCCGGGCAGGCAGGCCATGATCTATGCCGGGTTGCCCAAGGAAACACCCGGTTTTACTGTAAATAAGATTTGCGGTTCCGGCCTGAAGGCAATCATCGCGGGCGCCCAGTCCATCATGCTGGAAGACGCGCAAGTCGTGGTCGCGGGCGGCATGGAGAGCATGAGCAACGCGCCCTATGCTATGACGCGTGCCAGGTGGGGATACCGCATGGATCTGACCGGGAAGGGCGAGGTTCTGGACCTGATGGTCTACGACGGACTGTGGGAGCTTTACTACGGATACCACATGGGCCTGACCGCGGAAAACATCGCGGCCAAATACGGTATTACCAGGGAGGAACAGGATAAGCTGGGACTGCTGAGCCACCAGCGGGCTATGGCGGCCATCAAGGATGGCACTTTCAAGCAGGAGATCGTGCCTGTAGTTACCCCGCAGAAAAAAGGCGACCCGGTCGTATTCGCAACTGACGAGAGGCCGATGGATACAAGTATGGAGAAAATGGGCAAGCTGGCGCCGGCTTTCAAAAAGGACGGGACGGTGACGGCCGGCAATGCTTCGGGAATAAACGATGGAGCGGCAGCGGTGCTGCTGATGTCGGCCCAAAAGGCCAAGGAGCTGGGCCTGGAACCCATCGTAAAGATAAAATCATATGCTTCAGGCGGCCTGGACCCTGCCTATATGGGACTGGGTGTCGTGCCCGCCGTGAAAAAGGCGCTGGAAAAGGCTAAACTGTCGGTGAAAGATATGGACGTTGTCGAATTGAATGAAGCATTCGCGTCGCAGGCGCTCGGCTGCGTGAGGGAGCTGGGCTTCGACCCGGATAAGACCAATGTCCACGGCAGCGGCATATCCCTCGGCCATCCCATCGGCGCCACGGGGGGACGCGTACTGGTGACCCTGGCCTATGAAATGAAGAGGCGCAACCTCAGGCACGGACTGGCCACCATGTGCATCGGTGGCGGCATGGGCATAGCCATGGTAGTTGAAAGATAGAAGTTGAAATAAATTGGGTAAAATACTGATTGTCAATACCGGGCCGACCGGGCAGGAG
The DNA here is from genome assembly GCA_026389675.1 of Chloroflexota bacterium. Classification (GTDB taxonomy): domain Bacteria; phylum Chloroflexota; class Dehalococcoidia; order GIF9; family UBA5629; genus CAIMUM01. Next base: position 9,001 of record JAPLHJ010000181.1, read on the forward strand.
CAGTACAGCTCCTACCCGGTTGATGACAGTGCCGGACTCGATGCGCCGCCGGCTGAATGGGCGCGGGCTGCCGCCGGAAGGCTGTCTGAATACGCGGTAAAGGCGGTTTATACCACTCCCGTACCCGGCGCTGAGGAGATGGCGGAGGTAATCGCCGCAGGTTTTGGCCTGAAAGCGGATGCGTTGCCCGGGTTAGATGTCCCTCAACCGCTGCGCTGGACAGGCATGGATCCCGCGGACGCCCTGGTTATGGATTGCTCGTTTGCCGAAGCTCCTGTGGAAGTGAAGATAAAATTGCCCTTCGCTGACAGTCTCGGCGAATTAAGGGAAAGAACGGCTGCCGCAATCGAGGCCGTGGCAGTCAAACATAAGAAGGAGGCGATTGTCATCGTGTCGCACCGGGCGCTGACCGTGGTTATGATTTTGCATCTGCTGCACATGGACAACCGGCATTACCGCCAGGTTGCCCAGGACTACGGCGCCGTCAATTTGTTCGAGGTCAGGTTCGGAATGCCGTCGGCCCTTTACATAAATGACACATGCCACCTGCATGGGTTAATATAGTCATTGCGAGGAACGAAGTGACGAAGCAATCTGTCCGGAATCGGTACCGTAGGGGCGTACCTTCAGGTGCGCCCGCAATAACGGATATGGTTTAATATGGCTATCGGGATAATTGGATAATACTATGAATAAAATAAAAGTTGGAATTATCAATGTCACCGGTTACGCCGGGGTTGAACTGGCGCCTATCCTCTGGCAGCACCCGAACGTGGAACTGGTCTCCGTAACCGGGCGCAGCGCTGCCGGCAAAAAGTTGGGCGAGGTTTTCCCCCACCTGGCCTGTACCGGTCTGACCATCACGGCTGACCTTGAAAGCAGGATAGATATCGTCTTTTCAGCCATGGCGCATAAGGCCAGTGCCGAGGGCATAGTGCCTTTGCTGAATAAAGGTATCCGGGTAGTGGATATGAGCGCCGACTTCCGGCTGAGAGAAGCTGCCTGGTATCCGCAATGGTACGACTTTGATCATCCCGCGCCCGAATTGCTCAAGAAAGCGGTATACGGGCTTCCGGAATTGCACCGTGACAGGATAAAGAAGACGGAACTCGTGGCCAACCCGGGCTGCTATCCCACCTCCGCCATACTCGGATTGGCGCCTCTGGTTAAATTAGGACTGGTGGAGCCTGACGTGATCGTTGACAGCAAGTCGGGTA
>JAPLHJ010000137.1 GCA_026389675.1 Chloroflexota bacterium
GTGACATCAAATGTCGCCATGGCGCCCTTGAAGCCTTCGGTCTTGCTCTTGACCTCAGCCTTGCCCAGGATGTTGCCAAAGGGGATGCGGCAGTTGTCAAAAGTGACGGTAACGGTGTCGGATGCTTTAATGCCGAGTTTCTTCTCCTTCTTTTCCACTTTCATACCGGGCGTTCCGGCCTCAACCACGAACGACTTCATGCCGGCGCGCCCGGCCGATTTGTCTATCGAAGCCCATACGACAATAATGCCCTCCGAGAGGTCAAGTGCGCGGTGCCCCATGGTAACGAAGATCTTCTCGCCGTTGAGCACCCAGAAGTCGCCATCGCGGGTAGCAGTGGCCTGGATGGCGGATGTGTCGGAACCGCAGCCCGGCTCGGTCATGGCCATGGCGCCCCACTTGGGCTTGCCTTCGCCAAAACGCGCCAGGAATTTACCCCATTGCTCCTTGGTGCCGGCAGCGAACACGGCGGCGCCGCCCAGCCCGGGGCCTGGAGAGGCCAGGTAAAGCCCGGCGTCGCCCCAGCAGAGTTCCTCAACCATCATGGCGCCTACCACACCAAGGCCGGTAACGAAACCTTTGCTACGGTTAGTCCACATAAAATCAATAATGTCCTGGGGTTCCTCGTGTTCATGTTCGTCGTAATAGCGGCTTACAGGGCGGAAATATTTCAGCGCCACATCGTGCGCTTCGTCTATCTTGGCTTTTTCTTCGGCGGTCAATTCAAAATCAATCATTGGTTTACCTCCTGACTATACTATGGCCATGCCGGTGAAAGCGACGAAACCGCGCCCGTTGCGGAACCAGAGTTCCACGGGATTATCGCGGACATAGCCATGGCCTCCCATCACCTGCACCCCGTAATCTGTGCACAGCATAACCATGCTATCGGCATAGGTTTTGGCCAGGCAGCATTCACGGGTGGCCTCTGCTTTCTTGTCCAGCAACCAGGCTGCCTCCCAGTTAAGCAGGCGGGCAGCGTCTATCTCGATAGCCATATCGGCCAGCATGAAGGCGATCGCCTGTCGTGACCCGATTGGTTCGCCGAAGGCATGGCGGTCTCTGGCGTAATCGCGTGAGAATTCAAATGATCCGCGGGCTACACCGACCGCCAGCGCGGCCAGCGCTACGCGGGAGAGATTAGTCAGCCGCTTGAAATCGCAGCCTTTCTCGCCGCCCAACTTGTGTTCAGCAGGAACTTTGCAGTCCTTTAGCGATAGCTCATAGGTGGCCAGCGCCTTGATGCCCATGTTCTTCTCACGCTCGCCGATTTTCAGTCCTTTGGCCCCTTTGTCCACAATAAAACACTGTGAGGCATTACCCTCTCCGGCGTAAACCAGCGTGAAAGCGGAGTCCTGCGCCAGCGGGACAAAGCACTTTTCACCATTAAGCACATAGCCGCCATTTTTCTTCGCTATGGTCCCCAGGTCATTGTGGTCGAAATCGAATCGAGGTTCGATCAGGGCTGCCGTAACAGCGGTAAACTTGCCGCCGCAGACCGCGGGCAGGTATTTTTTCTTCTGCTCAGGTGTGCCCATCTCCACTATGGGGAGCACACCCAGCCAGGGGCTGAGAATATGCATGGCCATGGAAAGGTCGCCCCAGGCCAGTTCCTCGGCCAGCAGCGTGCCGGTCAGGGCTGAGTGCTCCCAGCCGGCGCCGCCGTATTCCTCGGGGATACAACTGACCACCAGGCCGAGCTCCCAGGCGGTATTGATTACTTCAGCGGGTATCTGGCCCTCCTCATCGCACTCACGGAATTTCTTGCGCATGACATCATTGGCAAACTGTTTGGCCGTATTGACGATCATTTGCTGTTCCTCAGACGGACTGAACGAAAGCATACTAAACCCCCTTTATTAAGTGGTATTTGCAAGAGGAAATGACATTGGATAATGTATCACCGATTGATTTGGCACGTCAATCAACTGACAAGCCGTCACAAATAATTTACTAATAATCATGGTGTATTCTGAATATAACTGAGAGGACGACTATTGCTCAGCAATTCCACTAAAAGGAGGATTTATATGTGGAAAAAGGTCTTAGGACTGGCTGCCGGGATGCTTGCAGTGGTTCTGCTGATAACCGGCATTATGACTGCCGTCAATGCTGATAGCGCAAATACAGGAGCAACCGCTCCGGCCGGGGTGCCCTCTGGGCCGCCCTCTGGGCCGCCAGCGGGCCGTGGTTTCGGCGCTCCCTTCGGCGGAGATATATTGGGAAAGGTAGCGGCCAAGCTCAACATCGATAAAACCACGCTGGAAAACGCTTTCAAACAGGTCATGCAGGAAGAGCAGCAGGCCCGCACCGACGACAGGTTTGCCGCGTGGGTCAAGGATGGCAAGCTGACCCAGGCAGATGCGGATGCGTACAGGGCGTGGCTGGCTGCGAAACCGGCCGATGTACCGGGGTTCCCGTTCTTCGATTCGGCAAAATCCACCGGCATGCTGGACAAGCTGCTCAAAGACGGTAAGATAACCCAGGCGCAGGTTGATGCCTATAAGGCATGGATAGCGCAGAAGCCTAACGTCGAACTGCCCAAACCGGAGAAATCGGCCGGCGCCCCGGCCGGTGCTCAGCTACACAGAGGACGCGGCCCGTCAAAATAATCAGCCCGTAGTTATCAGTATAAAAGGCAAAGAAGCGGCGGGGTTTCAACCCCCCCCGCTTCTTTTATTTCCCGGCATTAAATGGATGAGGGGAAAATCTCATGCAGGGCGTCGGGGGCGTATTTTCTCAGCATATCGGGCGTAAGCCCGTTCTCTTTGATAATATCCGCGTAGAAAGCTGCGCTGGGACGTGGCTGCCTGGCCTGGGTGGCGGGGTCCATTTCCACCAGGCCGAACCTCATAGCGTAGCCCCAGGCCCATTCGAAGTTATCCACCAGGGTCCAATGGTGGTAGCCCAGTATCCGGTAACCCCTGCCGATGAGGTCGTGCATGGTCTTGACGGCAGTGGCGATGACCCAGCGCCGCAGGATATCGGCACGGTCGGGGACGCCGCTCTCCAGGATGAAGAACGGTTTGTTATATCTGGCTAATTTCTCAACCACTATCCTGATACCCTGCGGATAGATCTCTCCGAACATGGCCTGCCCCTCCGGGGTCAGGTCGCCTGTGCGCCGGTTTTTGGGTGTTAAACGCTTGACGAAGCCCATGCCCGGTTTGGTTATATCGAAAGCCACGTCGACGCCCCCGTAGATGTTGACGCCTACGAAGTCCCAGGTATCTTTAACCTGCTCAAGGTAGCGGTTCAACGCGGTAAAGGGCGGGGCCTTCCTGCCGGCCACCATATTGATGAAAACGTTGTTGAAGAAATCGCTGGAAATTCGGGCGGCCAGCCTGTCGAAAAGCTGGCTATTGGCCTCGGTGAAGATAATGAAGTGGTTGGAGAAGCTGACCATGGCGTCCTGCTGCAGCCTGTGGATGGTATGGTAAGCCTTGGCATGGCAGAGTGCCATATTTACCAGCACATTTAAGTAATCGGTGATATGCCCGCGCAACGCGGGCGGATGTTCGCCGTCAAGGTATCCAGCTACCGCATAGACGTTCGGCTCGTTGAAGGTCAACCAGTCGCTGCAGAAATCGCTTAGCTCGGCAACCGTGAATTTTATAAAACGGGTGAAGTCGATTACGCAGTCTTTTGACAGGAAGGCGCCTTTCTTCTCAAACCAGATGGGGTTGGCGAAATGGTGCAGGCATACCAGGGGACGTATGTTGCGTTCGATCAAGCCGGCCAGCATGCTGCGGTAGTGCTCGATGGCGGTGGGATCAAAAACCCCCTCCTCCGGCTCTATGCGTGCCCAGCTTACCGAGAGGCGCAGGGAGTTGATCCCCATGGCCTGCGCCAGGTCGAAATCACGCTCGGCATCCTCCCACCAGTTGCAGGCCCGGCCGCTGGGTTCACCCGTCCTGATGCCGCCGGCCTTTTCAAATTCGCACCACTGCGAATTGGTACTTCCGCCCTCCACCTGGTAAGCGGATGTGCCGACACCCCACAGGAAACCTTCAGGGAATCTTAATATCTCTGGAGATGGCTTTTCACTCACGACAGCTTCTCCAGGTTGGCAAGGCTATAGAGGAGTTTTTTGGTGCCGTAATCATCAAAAACTACTATAACATGAAAATCGGCGGTATGCTTCAGGATTTTCTCAACCCTGCCGACGCCGAATTTTGCGTGCGTGACCCTATCCCCGGCATTAAACAGCATCTCTTTCTCCGGCTGTGGCGGTCCAGGCAGTGCCGCGTGGAACCCGGGGGAGGCATCCCTGATAATGTGCCCGTTATAATCCTGCCTCTTGACAAGGTTAGGGGGTAGTTCGCGCAGAAAACGGGAGGGAACTCGCTGGCTGGCTTCTCCCGACAGGAAACGTTTTGCAGCATAGGTAAGATAGGCAAGGTCCATAGCCCGGGTGATGCCCACATAGCACAGGCGCCTCTCCTCCTCCAGCTTGGCCGGGTCATCAATAGACCTGCCGTGCGGCAGCAATCCCTCCTCCATTCCCGCAATGAAGACCACGGGGAATTCCAGTCCCTTGGAACCGTGCAGGGTATAGAAAGTCACCGCGTCCGCCTCCTGCCCGAGTTCGTCTATCACCGATGCCTGGCTGACCCTGCCCAGTAACGAACTGAGGGCAATAGCCGGGCCGAGGTGCTCATAGGCCTGGGCCAGAGAGATGAATTCCAGCAGGTTTTCCCAGCGTTCCTCAGGATTATCCTCACCCTGGAGATGCTCCCTGTAGGCCGTCGTTTCAAGAATACGGTTCATGAGCGTGATTAAGCTGACATGCCTGCTTTCAGCATATAACCCCTGCAATTGGGCTTGGAAGCGGGCGACGGCGTTGCGTTCACGTAAAGGCAATGTGGATAAACTTAGCGCAGGCTGCTGCAAAACCTGGTTGAGGTGCATCCGGGATTTTTCAGCCTGCTCCTGAAGTTCGGATAGCGATTTGGCGCCGATGCCCTTACCGGCCAGCCTGATAACGCGCGTGAGGGCGGCATCGTCCGCGGGATTGCGCATCACGCGCAGCCAGGCTACCATGTCCTGTACCTCCTTGCGCTTGTAGAAGGGGGTGCCGCCGGGCAGCTTGTAAGGGAGACCTTCGGAGCAAAAGCCGTCCTCGATCGCCCGGGACTGCGCGTTGGTGCGGTAAAGCACGGCGAAGTCGGTATACTTAAGGCTGCGTTCCGACAGCAGCTTCTTTACCTGGCGGGCGATATATTGAGCTTCATCCGCCGCATCTTTAAGACCTGTGATAAACAGTGGGCTGCCTTTCTCGCGTGAAGTAGTGATGCCCTTCTCTTTGCGCAGGTGGTTGCGTGAGATGAGCGCATTGGCGGCATCTACAATGGTCCCGGTCGAGCGGTAATTCTCCGCCATGCCGATGATGCGTGTTCCCGGGAAGTCTTTGCGGAAATTGTCGGTATTGCGCATCTCGGCCTGCCGCCAGGAATAGATGGTCTGGTCGGGGTCGCCTACCACGCAGACGTTGCGGAACCGGGAGCCCAGCATCCTGATTATCTGGTATTGCAGGCTGCTGGTGTCCTGGAACTCGTCCACCAGTATGTAGCGGTGAAGCTGCTGATAGCGCTCCAGCGCCGCGCCGTTGTCCCTGAAAAGCAAATAAGTGTGGACCAGCATGTCATCGTAATCCACGGCCCGCTGTTTGCGGAGTTCAGCCTGGTAGCCGCGGTAAACCGCGGCGGCGGTATCATCAAGGCGCTCACCCTGTTTGGGGATTATGGCATCGGGGTCGAGCATATTGACTTTGGCGTAGCTGATGGCCGTCCTGATACGGCGCAGGTTATTATCCTCGAAGCTTAATTCTGCCTGCTCCATGCAGTGCTTTATCAGTTTTGTCTGCCTGTCCTCATCTATCACGTCGAAATTTTTTCCCAGGCCCGGCAAGCCCTCGCCACGCAGTATGCGCAGGCAGGTCGAGTGAATGGTGCTGATCGTGACAGCGGGCGGCTCGTCAAATAGCTCATCGAGGCGTTTTTTCATCTCCTCGGCGGCTTTGCGGGAGAAGGTTACGGCCAGTATATGGCGCGGTTTGATTTTAGCCTGCGTGACCATATAGGCGATGCGGTGAACAATGACGCGCGTCTTGCCGCTGCCCGGGCCGGCATGCACCAGCAGAGGGCCTTCAACAGTCTGCACCGCCTCCCTCTGGTCAGGGTTCAGGCTATCCAGGAGGTCGATAACGGTCAGGGCTAATACCTCAACATATATATGCGGTCAGATTTTTTCCAGCGGCGCCACGCTGAGCAGCAGCTTTTTCACGCCGCTCCCCTCGAAAGCTATGATTATCTCCTTATCCTGGCCGGTGGGCTTAATACCGATAACCTGCCCGTCGCCGAATTTTGTGTGGCGGACACGGTCACCGGGGTTCAAGGGGATTAACTCTCTCTGCGGCTGCAGCTCCTGCGCTTTCTTTGCCAGCAGGTCGGCCATGCTGATGCCTTCCTCCTCGTCCCGCCAGTGCTTCTCCTGCCCCTTGGCGTGCCCGCCGCGGTGCTCCTCCACGCCGGTCAGCCCCTTTCTTTCCACCAGATGTTCAGGGATATCGTCAAGGAAGCGTGAGGGCGTGCTTTCTGTGCTGGCGCCGAAGATACTGCGGCGGACGGTATGCATCAGGTATACCTGATGCTCGGCGCGGGTTATACCGACGTAACACAGGCGGCGCTCCTCTTCAAGCTCATCACCCCCTTCCTCCATGGAACGCCTGTGCGGCAGCAGACCCTCCTCCATGCCTACGATGAAAACCACAGGGAACTCCAACCCCTTGGCCTGGTGCAGGGTAATCAGCGTGGTGGTATCCGCTTTGCTCTCTATCTCATCGGTATCCGCCACCAGGCTGATTTGTTCCAGTAATGGGGAAAGCCCTTCCCCGGGGGGTAATTCGTCGTAATCCGTGGCCACGGTGCGCAGCTCAAGTATATTCTCCCAGCGTTCCTCTCCGTCGTCCTCTCCCCTGATCGCTTCGCGGTAGCCCGATTTCTCCAGCAGCGCGTCCATCAGTTTTACGATACTCATCTGCTGGCTTTCCACGATAAGCTCGTTGAGCATGCGGTAGAGGCCGGTCAGCGCCGCGCTGATCTTCCCTCCGAACCCCGGTCCGCCGCTTTCGGATACCGCCTTCAAAGCGGCAAACAGGGAGATATTGTTATCCCGTGCCCAGTTGCCGAGGTCTGAGAGGGTCCTGGCCCCTATCCCCCTTCCGGGTATCTTGAGTATGCGGGACAGGCTGATATTGTCGAAGGGGTTATTCACCACCCTTAAATAGGCTATAACGTCCTTTACCTCTCGCCGCTGGTAGAACTTCATGCCGCCTATCAACTTGTACTTGAGACCGTAGCGCATGAAGGCCTCTTCCACGGCGCGCGACTGGGCGTTGGTGCGGTACATCACCGCGCAGTCCCCCGGCTTTACTCCATCGCTGCCGGTCAGCCTGAGTATCTCGTTGACCAGGAACTGCGCCTCTTCCTGCTCATTATAGGTCATGATCAGGGAGATCGGCGCCCCTTCGCTGTTGGCTGTCCACAGCTTTTTCTGCTTGCGCTGCTGGTTGATTGAAATGACCGAGGATGCCGCTTCCAGGATGTTCTTGGTTGAACGGTAGTTCTGCTCCAGCATTATGACACTGGCTTCAGGGTAGTCCTTCTCGAAGCTGAGGATATTACGTATGTCGGCGAAGCGCCAGGAGTAGATGGACTGGTCGGGATCGCCGACCACGCAGACGTTGCGGTATTTTCCTCCCAGCAGCTTGATGAGCCTGTACTGCGTGATGTTGGTGTCCTGAAACTCGTCCACCATCAGGTGAAGGTAGCGCGCTTGATATTTCGCCAGCACGTCCGGGTGTTTTTCAAAAAGCTGCACCGCCTTCATCAGCAGATCATCGAAATCCACGGCGTTGCTCTGGCCAAGCTGCTCCTGGTAACGCTCGTAAATACGGCTTACTATATCGTCCCAGCGGCTGCCATGCATGTCTGCCAGTGCCGCCGCGGTGAGGTGCTGGCTCTTGGCCTGGCTGATGGCGTTGCGTATTTTGTACGGGTTATATTGGCGCGGGTCGAAGTCCAATTCCTGCAGGCATTGCTTGACCAGGCTCTGCTGGTCGTCCTCATCATAAATAACGAAGTTGCTGTCCAAACCGATGGCCTTGCCGTCCTGCCGCAGTATGCGGGCGCAGATGGCGTGGAACGTCCCCGCCCAAATATTCTCCGCTACCTGGCCGAGCAGCTTTTGCAGGCGCTCCTTCATCTCCCGGGCAGCCTTGTTGGTGAAGGTCACAGCCATTATGCGCCGCGGGTTGACGCCGGTCGTTTTAATCAGATAGGCGATGCGGTGGGTGATGACGCGCGTTTTGCCGCTGCCCGGCCCGGCCAGTATAAGCAGCGGCCCTTCAACGCGCTGAAC
>JAPLHJ010000285.1 GCA_026389675.1 Chloroflexota bacterium
TGATTGGTCAGCGGGTAGGTGATTATCTCCTGAAACCCGGCTGCGGCCATAATCTCCTTCAACTCCTGCCGGAAAGAGACAATGGGGGCGCTTACACCGCGCGGCAAAGAAGCGCTCAACATGGTTTCAGGTATATTATCGTAGCCGATGATGCGGGCGACCTCTTCCACCAGGTCGGCTGTGCAGTTTATATCATTGCGCCACCAGGGATCGTCCACCAGCAAGTTACCGGCATCGCCCTTCATGCAGGGAAGGCCCAGCAATTCCAGGCATTCCTTGATCTTATCAAGCTTCAAATCTATCCCCAGCAGGCGCTTTACATCGTGCTTGCTGACCGCTACCGGCCCGGCGTCTTTTTTACCCGGGTATACGTCGATGATGCCCATGGCCGCTTTGCCGCCTCCGAACTGCGCTATCAACTGCGTAGCCCTCCGGACAGCCATCAATGCAAGGCCGGGATTAAGGCCTTTCTCGAACCTGGCAGAGGCCTCGCTGCCGAGTTTAAGCTCCTGGCTGCCATGGTGGATGACGGCCTGGTTAAAGTTGGCGGATTCCAGCAAAATGGAGGTCGTGAATTCCCTGACCTCGGAGCTGAGCCCGCCCATGATGCCGGCAACCGCTACAGAGCGCTCGGCATCGGCGATCAGCAAGATGTTGCTGTCGAACTTGCGCTCCTGTTCGTCGAGGGTATACATGGTCTCACCATCGGCGGCGCGGCGCACGATTATTCTATTTCCCCTGACCTGTTTGTAGTCAAAAGAGTGCAGCGGCTGCCCGAATTCGAGCATTACATAGTTGGTTACATCAACGATATTATTGATCGGGCGGGCACCACAGGCCATCAGCCTGTCCTGCATCCAGCGGGGGGACGGGCCGATGGTAATGCCCTCGATGACCGTTGCGCAGTACCTGTGACACAGGTCAGGTGCTTTTATCTCCACCGAGGCGTACGATTCAACAGGTTTGTCAGATTCTGCATAGCCCAGGTCCGGCATGCGGAATGGCTTGCCGGTTAGGGCAGCCACGCGCAATGCCCATCACCGATAGGCAGTCCGCCCGGTTGGGCGTGATATCTATATCAAATATGGCGTCGCCGAGATAATCCTTGAGCGGTTTGCCTATCTCAAACTCATCGGGTAGCACCAGGATGCCCTCGTGATTCTCGGACATGCCCAGCTCTTTCTCGGAACAGATCATACCCGAAGATTCCACGCCGCGGATTTTGGCAGGTTTGAGCTCCTCGGTTTTACCTGTATGGCCATCGATTAGCCTGGCTCCCGCAGAGGCGAAGGCTATATTATCGCCGACGACCAGGTTGGGCGCGCCGCAGACCACCGTCTGCTGCCCTTTGCCAATATCAACCGTAGCCAGCCTCAAACGGTCGGCATTGGGATGGGGTTTGACCTCAAGTATCTTGCCGACGACAACCCGTTCCCATGAACCGCCGATGACCTGTATCGCAGAGACTTCCAGCCCGGCCAGTGTCAGCTTGCCGGCCAACTCTTCATTGGATATCTCTATATCGACGTAATCTTTAAGCCATTTCAGAGGAACTATCATCAAGCACCTTTCTCAGAACTGCTTTAAAAACCGCAGGTCATTGCTGTAGAACAGCCGGATATCGTCGATCCCGTAGCGGAGAATAGGAATGCGCTCCACGCCCATGCCGAAGGCAAAACCGGAGTATTCATCGGGGTCGATGCCGCATCCCCGCAGCACTTCGGGATGGATCATCCCGGCTCCGAGTATTTCAATCCAGCCGCTGTCCTTGCAGAGACGGCAACCCTTGCCACCACACATGAAACAATCGATGGCTATCTCGCAGCCCGGCTCAACAAAGGGGAAATAGTCCACGCGGAAACGGCACTTGCGGTCCTGCCCGAAGAGCCGCCTGGCGAATTCAAATAATGTGCCCTTTAAATCGGCCATGGTGATATTTTTGTCGACGGCGAAACCTTCTACCTGGGAGAACATCCACTCGTGGGTGGCATCGGTCGCCTCATACCTGTAAACCCTGCCCGGCGCGACAACCCGTATCGGGGGACTACTTTTCTCCATCACGCGCGGCTGTGTGGGTGAGGTATGCGTACGCATCAGCATCGGCCTGGCGCCTGTTTTGGTCTGGTAGTCGACCCACAGGGTGGCGAAGCCGTCCCTGGCCGGATGCCCGGCGGGCATGTTGAGCATTTCAAAGTTGTAGCGCTCCCATTCCACTTCCGGCCCTTCCACCACCTGGAAGCCCATGCTGACAAAAATATCGCATATCTCCTTGACCGTCTTGGTGGTCAGGTGCAGGTTACCGGGCTGATAAGGTTCGCCCGGCAGTGTTATATCGATTTTGTTATGTTCGAGCGATTGATGCAGCGCCCGTTCTAACCGCTCTTTCTTTTCCGAGAGCTGGCTTTCAAGGGAATTTTTCAGCTGGTTGGCCCGTGAACCGAGCTCACGCCTCTCTTCAACAGCAACCTCGCCCAGCGAGCGTAATATCTCGATCAGCCTGCTTTTCCTGCCAAGGTAGCTGACGCGCCATCCTTCCAGGTCCTCAAGGCTGGCTATTTTTTGCAGCTCTGCACTGGCCCGGGCGGCGAGTTTTTCAAGTTGGTCCAACATCGTGGATTATTGAGGGGATTTAGCTCTTAAGTTTTTCGGTAGCCATCTTCACCAGCGCTGAGAACTTGGGTGGGTCATTGACGGCTATGTCAGCAAGCAACTTGCGGTTTATGTCAATATCCGCCTTTGTGAGGCCGTTTATTAACTGGCTGTATGTCAGCCCATCGATCCTCGCCGCGGCATTTATCCTGGCTATCCACAGTTTCCGCATATCTCCTTTGCGTTCCCTGCGGTGGCCATAGGCATAGTCCAGGGCGTGCAGCATCGATTCATGCGCATGCCTGAAAAGGGAATGCCTTTTGCCCCTGTGGCCCTTGGTTAATTCCAGTAATTTTTTATGGCGTCGGTGGCTTACGATCCCGCCTTTAACTCTTGGCAACTGAGTCCTCCTGAATACCTAATGGTACGGTAATAATTTTTTTATCCTCTTTACGTCGGCTTTGTGCAGGGGTATTGTCTCATCATAAAGCCCTTTGGTAGCTGCTGACTTCCGGCGCCTGAAATGGCTTTTGCCCTGCTTGACACGCATGATCTTGCCGCCTCCGGTGAAATGAAAGCGCTTCTTCGCTCCCTTATGGGTCTTTAGTTTAGGCATTTATACTGTTTCCTTGACTTTTATTTCCTTAGTTTCCTTAGTTTCCTTAGTTTCTTTAATTTCTTTGCTGTCTTTACCATCTTTCGCAACAACCTGTTTGGCGGATATCGGCGAAAGTATCAGGCTCATAATCCTTCCCTCATGGATCGGCTGCCCGTCCAATTGGGCTACGCCTTTTAAATCATTCGCCACTTTTTGCAGTAACTTGATGCCCAGCTCAGGATGTACCATCTGCCGGCCACGGAATACCACCAGTACTTTTACTTTATCTCCATCTATTACAAACTTTTTTGCCCGGTTAATCTTTATGTCAAGGTCATGGTCTTTCACCTGCGGCCTAACCCTGATTTCCTTCAGGAGACCCGACCTCTGACCGCTGCGTACTTTTTTCTCTTTTTTTGTTTGCTCATACCTGTATTTCCCGTAATCAAGTATCCTGCATACAGGTGGAGTTGCCGTCGGCGCCACTTCAACAAGATCCAGGCCTTTTTCGCCCGCCATCTGCAATGCTTTGTCAGTAGGCAGAAGGCCTATCTGCTCACCCTCGTCACCTATTAACCTGATCTCCCTGGCACGTATCCGGTAATTAATATTTAGTTCTTTAAATATTTTGTTGTATCCCTCCCTTTATATAAAACTGAGCGCTAAGAATATATCACATTTTATAGCTGTAAATCAAAGTTTAGACAGTTCCTTTGATTTAACCAGAGAGTCCACCCTCTCCACAAAGGAGGAAATCTCGACCGAGCCGAGATCTTCGCCACTGCGCAGGCGCACCGATACCGTACGATTTTCAACTTCCTTATCCCCGGCAATCAGCATATAGGGTATCTTAGCCAGCTGCGCATCCCTGATTTTCATATTCATGCGCTCGGACCTGTCATCAAGCTGTACCCGCATATCACCTGCCCGCAGCTGTTCAAACACTTCAGTGGCATAGGCATTATGCCTGTCGGCAATCGGTATAACCACCGTCTGTATCGGGGCCAGCCAGACGGGGAACGCGCCGGCGTAATGCTCGGTCAGACAGGCGAAAAACCTCTCCATACTGCCAAGCACCGTGCGATGAATCATTACGGATTGGTGCTCCTGGCCATCTTCGCCCACATAATTGACGTCGAAACGTTCAGGCATCTGGAAATCCACCTGGATGGTCGGGCCTTGCCATAGCCTGCCGATAGCGTCTTTGAGCTTGACGTCGATCTTCGGGCCGTAGAAAACGCCCTCGCCCGGGTCAACCTGGAATTTTATCTTTAATTTCTCCAGCACGTTACGCAGTGCGCCGGTGGCCATATCCCAGCTTTCAGTACTTCCCACGGCTTTTTCGGGCCGGGTGGAAAGCATCATCTCATATTCCTCAAACCCGAATGATTTCATCATGAACTGCGCGAGCTCCACGACATCCTTAACTTCGGCCTCGATTTGGTCGGGCCGACAAAATATGTGCGCGTCATCCTGGGTAAAGCCGCGCACACGCGCCAGGCCGTGCAATACTCCCGACCTTTCATAACGGTAGACGGTACCCAGTTCGGCGTAGCGCATGGGCAGGTTGCGGTAGCTCCTGAGCTGCGTTTTGTACATCAATATATGAAAAGGGCAATTCATAGGTTTCAGGACATATTGAATATCATCGATCTCCATCGGTGAATACATGTTTTCGCGGTAGAAATTCCAGTGCCCGCTGGTTTCCCAGAGATGAACCTTGGCTATATGCGGTGAATAAACAATATCGTAGCCACGGCGCCTGTGTTCAGCCTTCCAGAAATCCTCGATCAGTTGCCTGACCGTGGCGCCCTTGGGATGCCAGTAAACCAGCCCCGGGCCGGCGTCCTCGTGCAGGCTGAAGAGGTCCAACTCTTTGCCAAGCTTCCTGTGGTCACGTTTGGCTGCTTCGGCAATCCTCTTAAGGTAATCATCAAGATCGGCCTGCCTGGCAAAGGCAACGCCATAGATCCTTTGGAGCATCGGCCGCTTCTCGTCGCCC
>JAPLHJ010000152.1 GCA_026389675.1 Chloroflexota bacterium
CCGGTATCAAGGTTTTCGCTTTCAGCCCGCCTTACACCAGGACGCCGCTGCTGAAGGCCGCCAACCTTCCGGAAAAGCTGCGCTGGTTCGCTATCAGCGGCCTCTGGGACCCGGCGGTTATTGCCAAACAGGGCTATAAGGCGTTCAAGCAGGGCAAGACCATGTTTATCCCCGGGCCGATGAACTGGCTGATGCACTCGGTCATCGTGCGCCTGACGCCGCACAACCTGTTGAATATGACCTCGAAGCTGATGATGAAGGGCTGAAGATGGCTACATATTCCGCCGGTACTTGCCGCCTACCTGGTACAGGGCGTTGGTGATCTGACCCAGTGAAGCAAAACGCGCCGTCTCCATCATCTGCTCGAAGACGTTGCCGCCCGCTACCGCTACCAGCTGCAGCTTCTTAAGTGTTTCCTGCGCCATGGCGGCGTTGCGCTTCTGGAAGTCGCGCAGGTTGTCTATCTGCCCCTGTTTCTCCTCGCTGCTGGAACGGCTGAGCGGGATGTCGAAAGGTATCAGGTTTCCTTCCCTCGGATTCAGGTAGGTATTCACGCCTATGATGGGCAATTCACCGGAATGCTTGCGCTGCTCATAGAGCATTGACTCGTCCTGTATCTTGCCGCGCTGGTACTGAAGCTCCATGGCGCCCAGCACGCCGCCGCGCTTGGAGATGTGCTCAAACTCGTCTAATATCGCTTCCTCCACCAGTTCGGTCAACTGCTCAAGTATATATGAGCCCTGCCATACATTCTCGTTCCTGGTGAGGCCGAACTCCCGCATGATGATAAGCTGCACCGCCATGGCCCGCCGCACCGACTCCTCGGTAGGCGTGGTGATCGCCTCATCGTAGGAGTTGGTATGCAGCGAATTGCAGTTATCATAGAAGGCCAGCACAGCCTGCAGCGTCGTGCGGATGTCGTTGAACTGTATGTCCTGCGCGTGCAACGAGCGGCCGGAGGTCTGAATATGGTATTTAAGCTGCTGGCTGCGCTCGTTTCCGCCGTACTTCTCCCGCATGGCCACCGCCCAGATGCGCCGTGCCACGCGCCCGATGACCGCGTACTCGGCGTCCATGCCGTTGGAGAAGAAAAATGACAGGTTGGGAGCGAAAGAATCCAGGGGGAATCCGCGCGCAAGGTAATACTCCACATAGGTAAAACCGTTGGCCAGCGTGAAGGCCACCTGGGAGATGGGATTGGCCCCGGCCTCGGCGATGTGATAGCCCGAGATAGAGACCGAGTAGTAGTTGCGCACGCTGTGCTTGATGAAATATTCCTGTATATCGCCCATCATCTTGAGCGCGAACTCAATGGAGAAGATGCAGCTGTTCTGCCCCTGGTCTTCCTTGAGTATGTCGGCCTGCACCGTACCGCGCACCACCGAGAGGGTCTGCGCCTTTATCCTGGCGTGCTCGTCCGGCGTGGGCAGCCTGCCCTGCTCTTCCCTGAACTTATCCACCTGCTGGTCGATGGCCGCGTTCAGGAAAAAGGCCAGCATAACCGGCGCCGGCCCGTTGATGGTCATGGAAACCGAGGTATTGGGCGAGCACAGGTCGAAGCCGGCGTAGAGTTTCTTGATGTCCTCCAGCGTGCAGATGGATACACCCGACTCGCCGACCTTGCCGAAGATATCCGGGCTTTCCTGCGGATCTTCACCGAAGAGCGTCACCGCGTCAAAGGCTGTGGACAAGCGCTTGGCTTCGTCGTTCTGCGAGAGGAAATGGAAGCGCGTGTTGGTACGCACCGGCCCCCCCTCACCGGCGAACTGCCTCTTCGGCTCCTCATCCCTGCGCCTGAAGGGGAAGACGCCTGCAGTGTAGGGATAGCTGCCCGGCACGTTCTCCAGCATCAAATACTTGAGCCTCTCACCGTGGTCCTTCAGGTCGGGCACGCTCACCCTGGGGATACGCGTGCCGGCCAGGGTAGTATCGGTTAATTCAACTTTATATTCCTGGTCACGCACCCTGTAACGGAAATAATCGCTTCCGTAGGTCCTGCGCAGCTCATCCCAGCCCTCCAGCAACTTCCGGTCTTCCGGCTTGAGCTTAGACTGGAGAGCCGCTATTTTCTTGTCGATGGCCTCATGCGCGGCCTCGTCTTCTATTTCCATCCGGGCCAAACTTAGTTGCTGGATGCGCCGCGCGATATCCGCCTGCTTCTGCACGCCTTTCTTATAGCCGCGCACCGTCTCGGCGATCTCACCTAAGTAACGTATGCGGTCCGGCGGTATGATATGGCGTACGGCGCTGGTATGCGAGACCCTGTCCTCAGGTATGTATAGTGCCGTACACGGGCATCTTCTCTAATGTCTGGTCAAATTTCTCATGCGTGCGCCGCAGTTGCCGCCTCACCTCGCGCAGCGCGTCCTCCGAACCTTTCTTATCATATTTATTCAGCACCACGATATCGGCGTAATCGAGCATATCTATCTTCTCGAGCTGGGTGGGCGCGCCGAATTCCGACGTCATCACATACAGGCAGACATCGGAGATATCGACTATGGCGGTGTCGCCCTGCCCGATGCCGGCTGTCTCAACCAGCACCAGGTCGTAGCCCGCGGCTTTGACCACATTTATGGCATCCTGTATGACCTCCGGCACTTCCGTCTTAGAGCCCCGCGTAGCCAGCGAGCGCATATAGACATCGCCGCCGTAAACATAGTTCATGCGGATGCGGTCGCCCAGCAGTGCGCCTCCCGTACGCCGCTTGGAGGGGTCGGCGGAAAGCACAGCCACCCTCTTGCCCGGGTTGGCCGCTCTAAAGCGCAGCACCAGTTCGTCCAGCAGGGAGCTTTTTCCCGACCCGCCGGTGCCGGTCACACCGATGACGGGCGCCTTGTTCCGCCCGGCCTTTTCCCTCATTTCCTCACTGTATTTCGGCCACGGGTCAACGCCCATGTCCGCCAGTGTGATCATGCGGGCTACTTTGGCCGGCTCATCTGTACTTAGCTTGCCCGGCGTGGGTATGGGCGCCCCGCGTTTGGATGTATCATGCTCTGAAGTGATCCCGATGGTATGGAAATCGCAGCGCTGCAGCAGGTCATCTATCATGCCCACCAGTCCCAGGTTGCGCCCGTCCTCGGGATCATAGATGCGCTCGACGCCGTATTCCTGCAGTTCCTTTATCTCGTTGGGACGTATCACGCCGCCACCGCCGCCGAAGATACGTATGTGCCCCGCGCCGAGCTTATCGAACATGTCCTTCATGTACTTGAAGAACTCCATGTGGCCGCCCTGGTAGGATGAAACCGCCACCGCCTGCACGTCTTCCTGCACCGCCGCCTCGACTATCTCTCCCACTGACCGGCTGTGCCCGAGGTGTATGACCTCCGCGCCGCCAGACTGGATTAAACGGCGCATGATATTGATGGCCGCGTCGTGGCCGTCGAACAGGGTAGTGGCCGTGACCACCCTCACCCGGTGTTTTAATTCGTAGCGTCCGCTCTTGCTTTCAGCCATGACTGCCCGTTTCTAACAGGGCTTTATTTCATCCTGGGCAGGCCCAGGCCGTACCAGGCGATGATGTTGCGCTGTATCTCGTTGGTGCCCATGGAAACGATGGGCACGAAACAGGCCATGTAGAGAGATTCGAAAATGCCGGAGATTTTAGCCCATTTGGAATGCGGCACCTGCCCGAAGGGGCCCATCAGGTCGGTGGCTACCTGCGCCATCCTTTCCATCAACTCGCTGGCGTAGACTTTCACGCTGGCCGCGTCCATCAGTCCCATTTCGTTGCGGCTCTGCTGGTCGGCGATGCGGTAGGCCAGCGTGCGCACCGCTTCAAGCTCGCAGGCCAGGTCAGCTATACGGCTGCGCACAAGAGGGTCCCTGGATAGCGGGACGCCGTTGCGCCTGGTCTCGTTGCAGTATTCCACCAGGTATTCCATGACGCGCACCAGGGCATAGACCATGGCCATATTCGACCTCTCGAAACCGGCCAGGACATTGACCACCGCCCATCCCCCGCCGTCCTTGCCGACCACCTGGTTGGCCGGGATATGCACATCGTCCAGGTAAACTTCATTATAGACATGGACGCCGTCCATGTAGGGTATGCCTTTCACGGTAATGCCGGGGCTTTTCATATCGCAGAGCATGAAGGTCAGGTTCTGGTGCTTCTTGGCCGCCGGGTCCGAGCGGTAGACCCCGAATGCCCAGTCGGCCTTATGCGCCCCGGTATTCCAGGTTTTCTGGCCGTTGACAATATACTCGTCGCCCTTCTTGATGGCGCTGGTGGTAAGCGCGGCCAGGTCCGAGCCCGCGTTGGGCTCGCTCCACAGCTCGCACCACATGACCTCGCCTGAGGCAATGCCCGGGAGGAACTTCTTTTTGACCTCATCGCTGGCGGCCGCCAGCAGGGTCGGGGCCAGCATGGCCACGCCGAATTCATCAACGCCGGGCACACCATGGTAACCGCAGGCCTCGGCGAAGAGCACCTTGTCCATCATGTCTCCGCTGCCGCCGTATTCCTGGGGCCAGTGCAGCGCCAGCCATCCCCTCTTTCCGAATTCCCTGGCGCACATGCGGTGATATTCCCAGCACTCCTCGTTTTCGTATTTGCTTTCAAAACCTACGTACGATGCCGGGCGCTTCTTTTCCAGTGCTTCACATACCTTGTAAAATTCTTGCTTTCGGGCTTCCTGTTGCGGTGTCAGCCTGAAATCCATGTCTAACTCCTTTCCTGTTACCTGGCAGGCATAATAAGTAATCTGTATATACGGCCTTCGGCGTCTTTCTACGGCTGAAAATTATAGCATAAACCGTTTTTCCAATCCTGCCATCCGGATTTCACACTTGATTTAGCATAATACCGCCGTCCAGCTATAATTAGTGCAGTATCTAATAACGCAAGTTACGGAGGCGGTAAATGGCTGATATCGAACGCAAGGTCAAGGCAGGAGACAGGGCGCCGGACTTCACCCTCAAAGACCAGGACGGCAACGATTTCACGCTGCATAGTCAAAAGGGAGGGCGTGTCCTGCTTTCCTTCCATCCCCTGGCCTGGACGCCGGTCTGCACCCAGCAGATGCAGTCGCTGGAGGAAAACTTCGCGGTTTTCAAGTCGTTAAATACCCTTCCCGTGGGGATGAGCGTCGACCCGGTGCCGTCCAAGAAGGCCTGGGCTGAAAGTATCGGGGTAAAGAAGGTCCCGCTGCTCTCCGATTTCTGGCCGCACGGGGCAGCGGCCAAACTATTCGACATCTTCCGCGACAAGAACGGCTTCTCGGAGAGGGCCAATATCAGCGGGGATGAGAATGGCAAGATCGCCCTTCTCAAAACCTACCCCCTCAGCCAGTTGCCCGATATAAATGAGATAATTGAATTTATCAGGAAGCTGTGAACGGGACTACTTGGGCCGATCAACCGCGTAACTGTTAAAATTATCCCGGTGATTGCGGATGTATACAGGAGGTATCAGATGAAGAAAGCTCTGGCAGGTTTACTATTGATGTCCCTGCTGGCCGCCGCGTGTGTGACCGTTATCGCCCCGGCGCCCGCTGCCCCTCCCCCGGTAAATAATCCCCCGGCAACTACATCACCGCAGACCGCCAACCCGCCACAGTCCCAACCGGCGTCGTTCAACATGCCTGTAGTGGCGGTATTCACGGTGCAGCCGGCCAATATCATGTCCGGCAATTACGCGACACTGACCTGGGATATCCGCAATGCTTACGACGTCAGTATTGAGCCGCGCTTCGGCATAACCCGGCCCAGCGGCTCCCAGCCGGTTAACCCGCCTTTCACCACTACCTATAAACTAACTGCCAATAACAGCCAGGGCTCGATATTAGCTACCACCACGCTCACGGTTTCCGGCGTCCCGCCGACCGTGGATACACCGACGGTAACATTTTTCACCGCCAATCCCTACGTCATCCGCAGGGGAGAATCGGCTATACTGAGCTGGCAGACCGTCGGCGGGTCGTCGGTATCCATAGATAAAGACCTGGGTACAGTGCCGGGAGAAGGGACATCGCAGGTCTCGCCCACGGAGACCACCACTTACACGCTGAGTGTCACCAGCCCTGAGGGCGCACAGTTCCAGACGGCGACGGTGAACGTAAAATAAATCTGCAGAATCAGGTTGCCCGGCCAAACTGCCTGATCGTTTCAATCCCCTGGTTGGCCCCGGCGAATACGTCGTCACGGTCCGAGCGGAAGGCGCGCCTGGCCTGCCTCTCCTGTGCCCATTGGTCAAGGCTAACCAGCCTCAGGTAACGGGCCCTGCCCCGCCTATCGGCTACCACCTGTCTTTCCAGCGTTCCGCCCAGCCTGACAATACCCTTTTCCATGGCGGTGTCGCGCCCCGCGTCGCAGGCCACCCATTTCCCTAGCCACGCCTCGCAATCGACATGGTCACGTTCCTCGCCAAGCTCGTTCATGCGGGCCGCGCTGTTATCATCTTTGCCCAGCTTATCCCATAATTTAGAATCGGCCTTTATCCTGTAGACGCGGTACCTGGCAGGTATACCCGCCGACCGGCAACCAGGAGGTTGGTCTTCCCCGAGCACATCCCCCAGCCTTTCCTGAGTATGTCCGATGCCTTGAGGTCCCAGTCCTCCAGGCCGTAGGGCAGCTCCTTGACGAAAGCGAAGATGCTGCTGAACTTCCCCGCCCGGTTACGGTTGCCGGCCGTCAGCTCCCGCGCCTTCAACCTGATTTCAGCGCTGCGGTCAAAGTCGCAAAGCCCGCTCGGCTGTAAGTACCTCTGCCTGTCAAATGCCATATTCAGCCTGCATTTATCTCAACGACCTTATTTCTGACGGTAAACCCCCTCACAATACTGACCGCCGACCTGGGCAGGCCGAAATGCCGTGCCAGCAGGCGCACCACCGCCTCATTGGCCTTACCTTCCTGCGGGGCGGCCCTGACCCGCACCGTATACCCGCCGGCCTGCTCGGTGACCTCTTCCCTGGCCGAACGGGTTATGACCTTGACATTGATTTTCATTTAATGACCTCGCACCAGAGTTCGCCGTGGTTGCCGCGCGTGGATGCCCTTAGCGCCGTCCCGTCTGTCTGCGCCGCGGGAGAAAGCAGCCTGGCTGACGTAATAGTATTGGTAATATCTTCCCTGCTGTGCGTATAGGCACGGATATAGTTGCCCGTGAGCCCCGAGTAGACGCCCGAACCTTTCCTGACCTCATTCTCCCAGAGCACCTCCGCGGTTTTACCTGTGAAGCCCGCGGAGAAATCGTCCGCGCTGCGCGCTGCCAGGTCGAGCATGGCCCGGCTGCGCAGCTTTTTCACCTTTTCGCTGATTTTGCCGGGCATTACGGCGGCCCGTGTGCCCGGCCTGGCCGAATAGGGAAATACGTGCATGGCGGCGAACCCCGTCAGCCTGCAGTATTCGTAGCTGCGGTCGAATTCCTCGTCGCTTTCACCCGGAAAGCCGGTCATGACATCGGTTGTTATCGAAGCGTCCGGCAAGCTGCCGCGTATCAAAGCCGCCACGCGGCTGAAAAGGTCCGTGTCGTAGCTGCGGCCCATCCTGCGCAGCACCGTATCGCTGCCGCTTTGCAGGGCGATATGAAAATGCCTGAGCATCCGCTTGTTTTGCCAGAGGTAGAGGAGTTCCTGCGAGATATGTTGTGGCTGCAGCGACGAGAGGCGCAACCTCTC
>JAPLHJ010000301.1 GCA_026389675.1 Chloroflexota bacterium
ACCTGCTGATCAACTATGATAATGGCCATTACTACATAGAGGACCGGGACAGCACCAACGGCACGAAGGTCAACGGCGAAGAGATCCGGGGCAGCGGCAAGCGTGCTCTCAAGGACGGGGATGTCATCGACCTTGCTGACGGGATAAAAATGAACTTTAAAATATAGAGGTTACCGGAGGTGCGCCATAGTGGGGTAAATCCTTTGGCGCACCTCTACCTCTTTCTGGTCTAATAATAGTGGCAGTGTGATAAGCGGTAGAGGGAAATAACGCCGGCCATACAAATCAGGACCCCTTCCTTGCCTGCCCTTCCTGAATAAGTCTGCGCAGGTGAAATATGCCGATATTATGCGGGCGATCGTGTAATTGATACCCGCCTGTCATTAGTGTATAGTATTCAGCGATTTGCAGATATGCGCACAGGCGGTGCGACTTTAAGGAGGCGAGATGGCTGAAGATTATGCAGAGAAAAGTTTCTGGCTGGGCAACTCGGGAGCGTACAGGGAAAATCCCCCTCTGGAAGGCGACCTGAAATGTGACGTGGCTATCGCGGGGGGTGGTTTCGCCGGAATTGCCACAGCGTATTACCTGAAAAAGGCGCAACCTTCACTCAAAGTAGCCGTACTGGAGGGGTGGGTCATTGGCTGGGGCGCATCGGGGCGCAATGCGGGCTTTGCCATGACTACCTTTGGATTGATGATGTCCATCACCAAAATGCTGTTCGGCACTGAGAAGACCAAACAGTCCCACCATTACATGGAGAGGGCGGTCGATTTAGTGGGAGAGCTTGTAGCGGAGCATAAGCTGGAATGCGACTACGAGAGGACGGGCTTCCTGCGCATAGCCACGACACCGGCTTATGTTAAGCGTATCAGCGAAGAGGTGCACCTGGTGAAGGAGCTGGGATTGACCGGTGTGGACTGGATCGAGGCGGACGAGGTGCAGAAACGGGTAAAATCACCCGTTTACCTGGGCGCCTGGTGGGAGCCGCGCTGCGCGCTGGTCAACCCTGCCAAGTTGGCCCGCGAGATGAAACGGGTGGCTGTGAAGTACGGCGCAGAGGTTTATGAGCGGACGCCTGTGATGGAGATCAAGAGGTCGCCGCAGGGTTTCACTCTCAAGACGCCCAAAGCCACGGTCAGCGCGGATAAGATAGTGCTGGCTACCAACGCCTACTCGTTGGCCATTCCCGGCCTTAATGCCATGCAGCAGCCCGTCTGGACCTATATCGTCCTCAGCGAGCCGCTCAGCAAAGTGCAGATGGATGAGATGGGCTGGCAGGGGCGCGAGGGCATCGAGGACTACCGCAACATGGTGCATTACTACCGTCTCACACCGGATAACCGCCTGTTGATGGGCGGCCGCGATATCGCCCTGACCTACGGCGCTAACATGGATAAGGATATGGACCCCAGGATTTTTGCCCAGCTTGAGAAAGACATCGTTGATTTCTACCCCTGTCTCAAGGATTTGAAGATAACGCACCGCTGGGGCGGCCCGGTCTCCGTACCGATGGATATGGTGCCGGCCCTGGGGTACCTGGATGACAAGCGGGCTGTTTACAGCCTGGGCTGCATGGGGCACGGTGTTTCACTCACCCACCTCAATGGCGAGGTGATGGCCGACCTGCTGCTGGAGCGCAAGTCGGAATGGACGGAATGCTTCCCGGTCAACCGCAAGGTCTTCAAATGGCCGCCGGAGCCCATCCGCTTCGTGAGCGAGAAAGCCATCCTCGGCTACCTGCACGCGGAAGATGCCTGGCTGGAACGCAAAGGCCTGGGGCCGGCCAAAAAGTAGCTGCATGACAGCCTCTGGCTGAAATGCT
>JAPLHJ010000080.1 GCA_026389675.1 Chloroflexota bacterium
AGCGCTGAACTCGTAGGCAAGATAATACGCATATCTAAGGAATTGGGCCTCGAGCCGGCTAACCCCGATGAAGCAAGAAAAATACTGGGACTGAAAGGCCTGGCCAAAGTAAACTACTAAATCCGCCTGACGCTTGACAGACCGGAAGCTGCAGCGTAAATTAATCAACTGTACTTTAATGGCTAATCTGCAGCACCTGTTTCAGCCGATTACGATAGGTAACCTTAACCTGGACAACAGGACCGGGTTAAAGGTGTAGTGATGGGGAAAGTGGTAGCTGTCTGTAAAAGTGAAGCGACCGGAACCAGCAAAATACCTGTCGCCTGTGGCATTTTCCGCGTAGGGCATGGCCTGGTAGGGGACTCCCACGCCGGGTTAGACCGCGTGCGTGAAGTAAGCTTACTGGCATTGGAGAGTATAACCAGGTTTAACCAGAAAGGTTACGTCTTTAAACCGGGAGATTTTGCGGAAAACATTACCACCGAGGGGATAGAATTACCGCTTCTGCCTGTAGGCAGCAGGCTTGAAATCGGCAGCGAAGTCGTTCTGGAGATAACCCAGATCGGCAAGAAATGTCATTTGAAGTGCGATATTTACAAGGAAGTCGGCAGGTGTATCATGCCTAAAGAAGGGGTTTTTGCGGCGGTTATCAGGGGTGGCGAGATGAAACCGGGCGACCAGATAAAATTAACAAAATAGGACCGCGTTGTGAGGTTGGCTGCCGAGCCAGGATTCGAACCTGGGCAAATGGATTCAAAGTCCATCGTGCTACCGTTACACAACTCGGCACCAGGCCTAAAGGTTATCACATATATTTTAATACGGTCAAAATATTTCAGGAAATTTTAATGTTGCCTAAACCTTCCGTCCTTAACCTGCGTTTTATATGTATAAAAGGAAGAAATATAAAGCAGGAGCAGGAAAATGACAAAGAATAAGATGGTTGAACTGGTGAACAAAGACGGGAAACTTCTGGCCATATTTACAGGGCTGCTGCTTGATGGTGTGATCTTAATCGCCCTGGTCGTATACCTGGGTATCCGCTTCATATAATAATCAGTTAGCCAAAAGCGAAAATAACAGTGATGCCGCCGTCCCGGCCGGGACGGCGGCATTTTTGTATCTTCAAGTTACCCGATATTGTTTAACGATTGGGAATTGGCTGGTGCCGAAGGTCGGACTCGAACCGACACGAGAGTTGCCCCTCAACAGTTTTTGAGACTGCCGCGTCTACCATTCCGCCACTTCGGCCCGGCAGGTGTAAGTATGGTGCCGAGGCCCAGAATTGAACTGGGGACACGTAGATTTTCAGTCTACTGCTCTACCGACTGAGCTACCTCGGCGCGAACGATATTGTAGCCTTTCAAATCACTCAGTGTCAATTTTACCGCTACTCATGCTTTACATATGTGATAGGCAAATCTTCTGATATTTAGTAAGATATAAATTATTAATCAGCGCCACATCACATTAATGGAATTCGCGCTGGCCAGCGCGGAACTTAAAAATGAATAGCGTTTTTAAATGTCAAAACTGCGGTGCAGAAAACAAGGTTGGCGAGGTATTCTGCGCGCAGTGCAGGATTAAATTTCAATATACATGCCCGCGGTGTCATTCTGGCATTACCGGCGATGAAGTATCGTGCCGCAGGTGCGGACAACCATTGAATTGGCCGGCCCGGGAGCCGATACATCCCGCCGACAAGGAACAGAAAATCGACGGGAGCAAGCCCAAAGGCGCAGGGTCATGGCTTTTTCCACTGGTAGGATTAATAATTATTCTTGCTGCAGCTGGGGCAGGAGTGTACTGGTTGAAAAAAATGGCAGAAGAGCCGCAGCACCCGGCCGTAGCAGACAATTCCAGTTCGGCAGGGCAAAACACTGTCTTTGTACCTGATCTCACCGCGCCCCAGATCAGTAACATCGAGTTAAAAAACGTTAATTACAATACGGTTGATATATCCTGGAACACCGATGAGCCGTCCAGTAGCCAGTTGATCTGGCGCATCAAGGATGGGAGTCAGCAAACCAGCGAACTGAAGGCAGCGCTGGTAACCCATCATCTGATTGAATTAACCAATTTGAAAAATAAATCGACCTTCTTTTATAAGGTCAGGTCGGTGGACCAGGCGGGAAACGAAGCTGTTTCTGGCGAAAAGACATTCGATATAGGCATCCAAAAAGGTGTGGCCAAAGTTGAGGTGGCATGGAGCGCAATAAAAACCGTAGAGCAGCAGGCCGGCGTTTTCAAAACCATTATTAACGGTGAAATAAAGAATACGGGTGAAGCGACGCTGAGCATCAAAGAAATAGCAGTCGCCGTCACGATCTCAGTAACCGGAAAGCCTGGAGTCAGCACAGTGCAAGCTTCCCTCGACCCTTATCCCCTCGATATCTATCCGCAAGAGGTACATAAATTTACTGTGGGTGTACCCAGCAGGACGGAACCTGTCTACAAGGTGGAAGCCAGCATAATCGAGGAGTAAGAATCGGCATATCCGTGGGCCGGGCGGAACTGTTGTTGCTGTGGTGTATCAGGCTTTTTTACTGTTAGCTGCATCTGTAATCATGAGGATAACCAGTGCGCTAACGATTAGGACGAATACAGGTATCACGATAAAACGGATATCCGGATACTCGGCTACCCAGTATTTGAACCAGACCTTGCCGATAATATCTTCCCTGGGTACGAGCCAGCCTGTGTGTGAATCATTACTGTGGTTGCGGTTATCTCCCAGCACAAAGTATTGCCCTGCATCTATTACACGTTCCGGCATGAAATATCCCGGCGGCTCATTGATATAGGGTTCGGATAAAGGGCGGCCGTTGACAAATACAGCCCGGTCTCTGATCTCTACACTGTCACCCGGCACAGCGATAACCCGCTTGATGAAGCAGGATGGGTGCTGGGTAAAAAATGGGTCAAAAACCGGCTTGGGTCCATTGCCGGGCGCATATAATACTATTACGTCCCCGGTCCTCGGCTGATTATCAAATGCATAGGCCAGTTTATTTACGATGATCAGGTCATGCTCTTTGAAGGTCGGCAGCATGGAGACATTGAAAACCTCAAAACTCTTTATCGAAATTTGAAGGCCAATGAAAATGACTGCGGCAATGAGCAGGGTTAATAAGAACTCACGAATAAATTTCAAAGATTGAGATCCCCGAATTGATTTGAAATATTATATGCTATAAGCTATGTTTACGCTAATAAGGTCTAAACTAATTATGCGTTTATCACGTTTATATAGGTTGTGCGTCACACTATAAGTGGGATAATGCAATAATCTAATAATTCAGGAGGTATTCAAGATGCGTTGCTCATTGCTAATTAGCGCTGTATTTATGGTAATTGTTATGGCGCTGGCCGGTTGCGCGCCAGCACCGGCTGTTATTTACCAGGGAGCTGCATCGGCGGGAGCCGGCGCTGTTGCAGGTTCGCCGGGGATAATCGTCAGCCAACAGAATCTCGGATTATGGTCAAGCGGTCTCGGCAAAACGACGGCTACACCCGATATAGTAATTCTGACTATGCGTGTCGAATCGCAGCAAAAAACGGTGGCTGAGGCACAGAAGGATGCCGTGGATGCCATGAACAGCGTTATGCAGGTCTTAAAAAAGACAAGGATATTCAGACCAGCCAATATGATATCCAGCAGGTCACAAGATGGGATGATAAGCAGAATACTTACGTGATAATAGGATACAAAGTATCCAACATTGTGAATGCCAAGATAAGGAACATTGAGAAGGCGGGCTCGATAATTGATAGTGCAGCGGCATCCGGCGGCGACCTGATCAGGGTAAACGGCATCAGCTTTAGCGTTGATGACCCTGCCCCGGTCTATAAAATAGCGCGTGAAAAAGCTATTTTGGATGCCATGGAAAAAGCAAAACAAATGGCGCAGCTTTCAGGGGTCAAACTGGGCAAACTGCTCTATTTGACTGAAAGCAATTCATACGTACCGCCTGTACGTGACAACTACATGAAATTGGCTCAAAGCGCCGGCATGGCGCCTTCGCCTACACCTATCAGCGCCGGGGAGTTGGAGTTCCAGGTAAACGTTGACCTGGTTTACGCGATAGACTAATTTAGCGCGATTGCAATTACGGCCCTATGGAGCTTTCCATAGGGCCGTAATTATTGCTAAGTGTAGCAGCCGGATGCTAAAATTGATTCGTAATTGAATCAATAAGTGTAAACTTATAGTTGCCGTGGCCAGGTACTTTGTCCCTCTCAATTCTTCCGGGCGATTCAAAATACAGTTTGTTTAACGGAAATGCTTAGCAGGCCTCTTGATTATATGGCGTACTCCCTTTCCATGGCGGAATTAGCCCTGGGTTACACCAGTCCGAATCCTGCCGTGGGGGCTGTTCTTGTGCATGACGGGGTTGTGGTTGGATTGGGCCATACGCAACAGCCGGGACTGGCGCATGCCGAGGTTATGGCAATCAACCAGGCAGGAGAGATGGCCAAAGGGGCTACCATGTATGTAACACTTGAACCCTGTTGCCATCACGGTAAGACCCCGCCCTGCACGGCTGCTATCATAAGCGCCGGTATTTCCGAGGTCCATATCGCCGTAGCTGACCCCAATCCACAGGTTTGCGGCAAGGGAATCCAGCTGTTGGAGGCTGCAGGAATTAAAACAGTCATGGGGGAATATGAGCAAAAAGCCAAAGAAGTCAATGAAGGCTATTTTAAGTATATCAAGACTGGGTCGCCCTTTGTAATAGCTAAATTTGCTATGAGCTTAGATGGGAAGATTGCCACGCGGATGGGCGACTCGAAGTGGATCACCGGTGACGAAGCGCGTAATTATGCGCACGGCCAACGGCACATAGTTGACGCCGTAATGGTAGGTGCAAATACCGTCCTGGCTGACGATCCGCAGCTTACTGCCCGTGGTTACAGCGGGAAAGGTGGACGGGCGAAATTGCAGCCCCTGCGGGTGATAGTCGATGGGAAAGGGAGGGTCCCGGCGACAGCCAGGATTTTTTCAGAACCTGGAAAAACACTTGTGGCTATTGCCGACTGTTATTTAAGTGATAATATGCGCAAGCTTCCCCGCGAAGGTACCGAGTATGTCGCTTTAAATTCAACCGACGGGATAATCGATATTGCCGAACTGCTGAAGATACTCGGGCAAAGGCAGATAACAACAATTATGGTCGAGGGTGGCAGCAAGTTGTTGGGCTATTTTTTTGATCATAATCTTGTCGATAAAGTTCTTGCCTTCATAGCACCCATTATTATTGGTGGGGATGAAGCAAAGACGGCTGTAGGCGGCGCCGGCGTCGACAAGGTCAGGGATGCCCTGCAGCTCAAAGACGTCAGGATAGAGCGGTTTGAAGATGAAATCTTGATAAGCGGGTATACTTAAAGAGCGGGTTTATGTTTACAGGTATTATTGAAGAGATAGGTTCGGTAAAGCAAACCGGGCAGACCAGCCTGGCCATAAGTGCAACAAAAATAACAGCGGATGTTGCATTGGGTAACAGTATATCCGTGAACGGGGCCTGTCTCACCGTAATTGATATCGGCCGGTCAAGTTTTTCGGTTGAGATAATGCCGGAGACGAGGCGGCTGACAAATATAGGGAGTTTAAGGGTGGGAGAAAAAGTAAACCTCGAACGGGCCCTGCCGGCACAGGGCCGTATCGGCGGACATTTTGTCCAGGGACATGTGG
The DNA here is from genome assembly GCA_026389675.1 of Chloroflexota bacterium. Lineage (GTDB taxonomy): Bacteria > Chloroflexota > Dehalococcoidia > GIF9 > UBA5629 > CAIMUM01. The sequence continues at coordinate 5,693 of JAPLHJ010000080.1, forward strand.
ATGACACAGGGAAAGCGGCCTCACTTGTCCATGAAGCCGGTGCGATCATAGCCAGTATTGCTTGCAGCGGGGAAGTCTTACGCTATATCGTAAAAAAGGGCTTTGTCGCAATTAATGGGGTAAGCCTGACGGTTATAAATTGTGACCAGACACAATTTTCAGTTTCGCTGGTGGGGTATACACTGAAAAATACAACTATGGGACTTTTAAAGCAGGGGCAGGTGGTCAACCTGGAAGTAGATATAATGGCCAAGTACATTGAGAAATTTTATCATCCGAATAAACAAGAAGGTATAATCAACCTGTTGAATCAGTATGATTACCTGAGAGCGAGGTAAACAAATGACACTGTCTCCGATACCTGAAATAATCGAGGACGTAAAAAAAGGGAAATTCATCATTATTGTAGATGATGAAAACCGCGAAAATGAGGGTGACCTGGCGATTGCCGCGGATAAAGTAACTCCGGAGCTGATTAACTTCATGGCTACCAACGCCAGGGGGTTGGTTTGTATGCCTATCGTCGGCAAAAGATTGGATGAGTTGCGGATTCCTCCGATGGTGCAGGAGAATACCTCAAAGTTTACAACTGCCTTTGCTGTGTCGGTTGAAGCTAAAAACCGGACGACCAGCGGTATATCGGCTTTTGACAGATCGGTGACTGTGAAAGCTGTACTTGATCCCAAGACAAAGGCTGAAGACATAGCCAGGCCGGGACACATGTTTCCCCTGAGGGCGCGGGAAGGTGGTGTGCTGGTGCGCGCGGGTCATACCGAAGCTATTGTCGACCTGGCTAAAATGGCCGGTCTTTACCCGGCAGGCGTCATTTGTGAGATTCTAAATCAAGATGGGACAATGGCGAGATTGCCGCAACTTGAGATAATGGCAGAAAAATTCGGGATAAAAATTGGCAGCATCGCTGATTTGATTACTTACCGGAGGCGTTTTGAGAGATTAGTAGAGAGGGTGGCCGAGGCCAAATTCCCTACCCGGTACGGGGATTTTACTATCATGGCATATAAAAGCTCCGTAGATACGGATGAGCACGTGGCGCTGGTGATGGGTGACATAACGGGAAAAGGCGCGGTACTGGTCCGCGTACATAGTGAATGTGTTACCGGGGATGTATTCGGCAGCCTGCGCTGCGACTGTGGTGACCAGGTGCAGTTGGCTATGAAAATGATTGCCGATGCGGGCCGGGGCGTCTTCCTATATATGCGCCAGGAGGGCCGCGGTATTGGTTTACATAATAAGTTAAGGGCCTATGAATTACAGGATCAGGGCCTGGATACTGTGGAAGCGAATATAGCCCTGGGATTTGATGCTGATTTGCGCGACTATGGTATCGGCGCCCAGATACTCGCAGACGTGGGATTGCACGAGATCAGGCTTTTAACCAATAATCCCAAGAAGATTATCGGCCTGGAAAGCTATGGTTTGCGTGTTGTTGA